>QBUN01000399.1 GCA_013180565.1 Candidatus Methanophaga sp. GoMg3.2
TGCTCTCCGCAATTTGATATTATATCGCCTGCAAATGCATCCTTCGTGTATTATCCTGTTACCTCTATAACTCAAACAATCACTTTTAACGCATCAAATACAACTGTTGGAAAAATTGAATGCTACGATTGGGACTTTGGAGATGGCGCGACAGGAAGCGGAATGATAGTAACACATTCTTATTCTTCTGCCGGGAACTATACCGTAAAACTAATAGTAACAGACGAAAAAGGAGCAATGAACTCCACCACTAAAGTAATTTATATAGGAATACCCATAGAGACCTCCGTCTCAGTAGAAAACCCCTTGGAAGTCATAGAGAACTTCACCGCTACGGTAAACATAGATAATGTTAGCGATCTCACGATGGTTATGTTCAATCTGAGCTACGACCCGTCTGTTATAATGATAACAAACGTAGAACGAGGGTCAGATATTTCAAGTTGGTCTTTATGGCTGCAAGACACAGGTACTGCCGGGACAGTGAATGTTTTTGCTTTCGCCTCGGGTTCGGCAATTGACGGGTCTGCGGAATTAGCACGGCTTGAATTCACTGTGGTAGGCGAACTAGGCGATAGAAGCGATATTGACATCCAGGGGATATTGGGGGATTCCGATATGGGCTATATAGAAGCGATATGGCGAGCTTCTGAAGTTTGCGTTGGCGTCAAGAACCTAAAAGACGTATATGTGTCATAGAACGGTAGAAAAAAAATCAAAAATCAAGCAAAGAACGCTGCCCATCTTCCCCTATTTCTTCTTCCTCCATTTCTCCTCCTTTTGGTTTTAGCTCGATAGCACCGTATTTCCCGCCGCCACCTGCTATAACTCGTATTTCACCGCACCTAAATGCTGCTATTGCTTCTACCACCCGATCATCCAAATTAGCTTTATGGAAATTGTCTAGTGGTGCATCCACCAACACGTTAACCTCAGTACCAAATACAGAAAGTAGCGAGCCCCATATCTCTGTTACCGCCTTTGAAGTTACGGACTTATGCAATGCCAATCCGATTATCTCAGCCAGCGGTATCAAGTGCAGATATGGTGGACGATGCTCCGGATGTGTGTAATCGAAATCTGCAAGCTCATTCACCCGGTCTCTTACCCCTTTCTTTATCATACCTCCACATTCACATCGCCATCCCACTATAATCGCCTCGCTGAGCGAATAATGTTTGTAACACCGGATGCACGCGCTTTCATTATACTTGCCCTCCGCAGGTGGGAATCCAACATTAAGCACTGGCTTCCTACCGCTTTTTCGCTCTATCGCCGCTTTCAACTCGTCAAAACCCATTGCCTCTACGTGAAACCGGTTAAACTCTCGTGCCAGCCGAATAGGGTACGGCGAATGCGCATCGGAATTAGTCAAAAACGTAAGATCTCTCAGCTCACCTATTCTATCGGCATACGATGTATCCGCACTCAACCCCAACTCAACAAAGGAAATATACCCCACCAGATCAGAATAGCACTCCTTCAGCGAATTGTGATGTGCATATAAACCAGTCCATGGTGTGAACGCGTGACAAGGTCCTATGAGCGCTTCTGCAGCCTTTGCACGGTCTGCTATCTCCTGCCCGGACAGTCGCAGCGAAGGTCTACCATCCCTATCTATATCCAATGAATGCACTCTAAACGACTCGTATAGCTCTTCTGCCTTTGATATGGACGGTAAGATAAGTAAATGGTGCACTCTTTGCTCATCTTCCACTTCCACAGTGAGCACAAAATTAGTGCCCTCTTCGCTACCCTTAAAAGAGAAGATGCCTCCACTCTCTTCCAGCTCTCTTATACCAGCTAACCATTTTGGATGTAAGCAGTCACCGGTACCGAGCAACTGCATACCCTTCTTTGACGCTTCTTTCGCCAACGTGGGTAGATCCATACGCGGTGAAGTAGCCGCAGAATAGCGTGAATGGATATGCAGATCGGAATTGATTATCATTCTACTTCCGTTCGTTAATAGAATAGCGGAGGATGGATTCGAACCACCGATCTCCGGGTTATGAGCCCGACGGGATCTCCTAACTACCCTACCCCGCTTTATTGTCCACCTACAATATAATAAAACCGGGAATCATATAAAGGTATTTGTATAGCGCAGTAAGAATTCCAAGCACCAAATCCAAATTTATAATTTTGGTTTTTGGTCAACATATATGATTTGTTTTCGTGGGCTATGCCCACAACCCCGCAAGCCCTATAATGGCTTAATTTGGTGCTTGTAATTTGAGATTTTCGCTCTATACAAATACAATCTATGTAAATCTGTGTGAATTCGTGTCCTAAATTAAATTTATAGGTGGAAGTTGCACTACATATACAATAAAAAACCAAGAGAAATGAGTAGAATAACGGGCGTTTTTAACAATAAGAAATCAGTGGAGCTTGTACTCAAGAGTTTAGCAGTGCAGAGAGGTAAAGAAGAGGAGCTATTTTGGTTATGCACGGAAAACGGCGAGTTCTATTCCCATGACCTGCAAGACTTAAGCCGAAAAGTGGATAGAGGTAGTAGAAATTGTATGGGGTTTTGTTACGCTAACTCAGCTCTTTCAATAAAAGGCTTAGAAAGCAAGTTCGTAGCAGATGCAGAGATATATAATTTAAACGAATTAAAGGGAGAATGCGATATAGAAGGCGAGAACAGCTATGACGTGCTTCTACGATTACGCGAGAGACAAGGTTCTTTTGGTTTCCTGTCTAAGATTGAAGGTGCTTATGCTCTTGCATATTGGATAGACGATGAGTTGTACATAGCCAGAGATATATTGGGCGTGAAGGGGGTTTATTTCGCACATAGCGATGGATTTGCATTTGCATCGGAGCGAAAGGCATTGGAAGCAATGGGATTTCATCATGCAATTGGACTTGAACCGAGAACACTATTGAGATATAAGCTAAAAGAAGACCGATTGTGCTTCGAGAAAAGGGAGTTCTTCTCCATCGTGCCCGAGCTAAAGTCGGATAAGGTAGAGATAAAGGAGAAATTGCTGAACTTGCTGCGTGCGAGTATCCAGAGGCTGATACCGCCCGATGAACGATTTGGGGTGCTTTTTTCCGGTGGGTTGGACTCCACACTCATCGCGTATTTATGTAAGGAATTAGACGCGGATTTTGTTTGCTATACCGTGGCCGTTGAAGAGCCGGGTATGAAGGATGCTGAGGATTTGGACTATGCGAAGCAGATTGCTGCGGATTTGGGCTTAAAGCTGAAAACAATAAAAATGGGGGCTGATCTGCTTGAAAAGCCACTCCATGAAGTCGTTTCTTGGATCGATGATACAGACGTTGTGAAGGTAAGTGTGGCATTACCGCTATATGTAGCATGTGAGTGCGCAAGGGCAGACGGCATAAAAACGTTATTATATGGGCTCGGCACCGAGGAGCTGTTCGCAGGATACAGGAGACATAAACATGTGAAACCGAATGAGTTGAATACTGAATGCCTATCGGGTATTCAGTGGTTCTATGAGAGTGACCTTTATCGAGATGAGCAGGTGGCGAGAGCGCAAGGGATTTCGTTGCGAGCTCCATTTTTGGCTACGGAGCTTGTGGATTACGCATTGAAAATACCAGCAGCGTATAAACTGGCGGGTGATGTGAACCGGGTGATATTAAGGGATATAGCACGAGACCTTGGTCTCGTAGCTGTTGCGAGCAGGAAAAAAAGGGCGGTGCAGTATGGCTCAAACTTCCTTAAAGCGATAGATAAAATCGCCAGACGAGAAGGATATAAGTATAAAAGAGAATACCTCAAAACATTATACCCATCGCGAAATGTGAAGTTGGGCTGTCTCTTCAGTTCGGGTAAGGATAGTACTTACGCGCTCTGGCTCATGAGGAAGGTAGGCTACCCTGTGGCATGCCTTATCACCCTGAAAAGTCTGAATCCTGTGTCTTATATGTTTCATACTCCTGCAATAGATCTAGCAAAGCTGCAAGCTGAGGCGATTGGTTTGCCTATAATAATGAAAGAGACGAAAGGCGAGAAAGAAGAGGAACTGGATGATTTGCGCGATGCATTAAGGGAAGCAAAGCGGATATACGGGATAGAAGGTGTTATAACTGGTGCATTATGGAGTAATTACCAAAAAGAGCGGATAGAACGGATAGCAGCAGAAGAAAACATCAAAGTGTTCTCCCCGTTATGGCATATGAACCAGGAGACGGAGATGCGGCTCGTGGTATCCTATTTCGATGTGATTTTATCGGGTATTAGTGCTTATGGTTTAGACAAGAGCTGGCTTGGTAGGAAGATAACCGCGGCGGATGTTGACCGATTGGTTGCACGGAATAGATATTTTTTGAACATCGCAGGAGAAGGCGGTGAATTTGAATCTCTGGTGTTGAATGGGCCAATGTTCCAGAAAAGGCTTGTTATAATGGAAAGTGAGATAGTGGAGGAGGACGAGAATACTGCAAGATTAGTGGTGAAGGCAGCGAAATTGTTGGATAGATATCAAAAAAATCTGGAATAAACATGGATTATGAAATCATTTTTGTGACGGGCGAAATATTCTTTGATCATCCTCTTTGCGGTGTTGCAATACTGAAAAGAGTACTTGAAAAAGAGGGCTATAAAATTGGAGTGATAGAAAAACCAACAAAAGAAGAAGAAATCAGGAAGTTAGGCCGCCCTAAACTATTCTTTGGCGTGACTTCCGGAAGCATAGATTCCATGGTTCGCAACTATACGCCGTTAAAAAAAACAAGGGCAGAAGATGAGACACAGGATTATCATGAGGTTGTTTTAGATAGAGCAACAACAGTCTTTAGTAATTGGATTAAACATCAATTCAAAGGTTCAATTTTGGTTTTGGGTGGAACAGAAGCAAGCTTGAGACGATTTGTCCATTATGATTATTGGCAGAACCGACTTAGAAAACCTATATTATTTGATACAAGAGCGGATATATTATCATATGGTAATTCCGAGAAACAAATACTTGAGATTGCAGAACGGCTAAAAAATGATTTGCCTTTGTATGATATACCCGGCACGTGCATAATAACAAAAGAGAAAGTCAATACAGCTAAAGAACTTCCAAATTATGAAGAAGTCACGAATGAAAAAGAACGATTCTGCGATATGCAGAACATGTTGACAAATACGGAAGATCTTATACAAAAAATTGACAATAGATACTTATTACAATATAAAAGTCCAAAATATAGCTCTAAAGATCTTGATGAATATTACGAATTAGAATTCACACGAGAGTTGCCAAAAGAACTAAGCGGATTTGAATTCAGCGTCATAACTCATAGAGGTTGCATAGGCGATTGCAATTTTTGTTCTGTAAATCTAATACAAGGCGATAAAATAATTTCACGAAGTGAAGAATCAATATTAAGAGAAATAAAAGCAATAACAAAATTACCGCATTTCACCGGGAATATAGACGACTTGGGTGGCCCTTCTGCAAATATGTACGGGATGGATTGCAATAAATGTAATGCTAGTTGCATAGATTGTAATATCTTGGATCGAAGCAATAAGAGAATGGTAGGTCTTTTACGAGAAGTAAGAAAAGTAGCGGGTGTTAAGAAAGTCAATATAAGAAGTGGCATACGATTTGATCTGACAACTCCTGAATACATAGATGAGATTACAAAATATCATATATTCAATACACTCAGGATTGCTCCGGAACATGTGAATAAGAATGTCCTTAAATTGATGAACAAAGATAAAGGCGACTTAAAGAAATTCATGGTGGAGTTCAAGAAAACCAATAGGAAATTATCATTCTATTTTATGACTGCACATCCGGGTTCTACAATGAAAGAAGCAAAAGAGCTTGCAAAAGCAATTAAGAAATTAAAGAATGCAGAAAGTGTGCAGATTTTCACTCCGACCCCAATGACCGTATCAACATGTATGTATTATACCGGGATGGATCCAAAAACAAAAAAGAAGATATATGTTCCTTATACTTATTCTGAGAAAAAAGAACAGAAGAGACTAATATTTGAGTGAATTTAATTGAGATATTCAGGTATGATTCATTAAGTAGGTGATTCCGGTTTAAGTCGCAGCCTATCCCCCTTCGGAATGAATTCGGGGGCATCCCCGTTTAAACCTCCTATCTTCATAACAACTCGACAAATTCATCAACACCTATGTCCTCCACCATTTCTGCTATTTTCTCCGAAACTGGCTGAATATACTCATCACTTCCTGGATGTGTCATCTCCACGACTGCAATCACGTCTCCCAGACCTAAATCAACTATCTCGTTTAAAATACATCAGAACCAACAAAACCTTGCACTATCACAGCGTCTGCTCCTGCATCATAAGCTTTTTCTGCTATTTTTCTGCTTATGTAAGGGATATCCGCAATTTTTTCATCATATATCAATGGCAAGTCTGAAAACTCTTTTATTTTTGCTATTATTCCTTTGCCTGTTTGCATCTCAAGTGTTCTCCCAATCTTAATTGCGAAATTACCTTCCGCACCCTTTAGATCCTTTGCCAAATTAGCTGCAAAAGCAACATCTTCCATATCGAATGCTATAATCAGTCCATGCTCCTTTCGCATCTGCATATTCATCACCATTAAGGTTGATGTTACGAATTAATAAATAACTTGCTATTTCTTCTTCCACTTTTTAGTAAGGAACTTCAGATTCAACACGTAGAATGAGATGCTGTTGATAGAATTTTAAAGAAATGTGTAATAGCTAAGGCAGGATAAGACAAGGGGCTATCTACTGGTACTTTCTTCCCGATGTGAGTGGTTTACAATTAGATTATGCTATTAAAAAGGGTACTATCAGATATACCCGCACACCCCACTATTTCCACTGGAACTGCCATCCTCGTATGCCGCGCGTGCCTCGTATAATAATTATGAATACAATCCTATTATTAGCTATAAGTAAATATGACAAAAACACAAATCCCCTACGGCTCGAAGCTGATAGAGATCGACATAGAAGGTGAAATATTAGACCCTATCGATAAAAGTGTTGGCAAAACCAAGAGCCATGACGTAATAAGACACGCACTTCAAAATCCTATCGGCACAAAAAAGCTGAAAGAGATAGTAAATAGCAAAAAAGATGCGGCAATTGTAATTGTCGTGGACGACCATACCAGGGACGCACCTACCAAGAAGATGCTTGATGCTTTAATTGAAGAGATCGGGCATACAGACCAGATCACCGTGCTCGTGGCTTGCGGTACACACCTCCCACCAACAGAGGAAGATTTAAAAAGTATACTTGGTAAACATCTCTCTCGCTTTGATGTGGAGATCCATAATTGCGATGCGCAAGATCTTGTATACACAGGTACGACAAGTAGGGGTACGCCAGTGAGTTTAAACAGGACTTATATGGACGCAGATATAAAAATTCTAACAGGCGATATAACTCTGCATTACTATGCCGGATTTGGAGGCGGAAGAAAGAGCATACTCCCTGGTATATCTTCACGCGAGTCGATAAAAAGGAACCATGCTCTCCTTGTTGACGAACAAGCTAAAATAGCTAATATTGAAAATAATCCGGTGCATTTAGACATGTGTGAAGCAGCGTCATATGCTCCACCTGATTTTGTGCTAAATGCAATCGCCGATGCATCGGGAAATCTGATAGAAGCCTACGCAGGAGAGTTAAACGCAGTGTTTCTTAAGGGTACTGACGTGGCTAAGGACCTGTACCTAAATAAAACCACTAATTTATTTGACGTTCTTTTGGTTAGTGCTGGTGGATTCCCAAAAGATAGGAACCTGTACCAAGCCACAAAGGCTATTGAAAATTGCTTTCGGGTAATAGTCCCAGGCGGGAAACTGATTTTAGTAGCAGAAAGCCGTGAGGGAATAGGAGACCCTTATTTTGAAGAGTGGATGAACAAATATGCAAGCTATGAAGAAGTAGAAGAGGCAATAAAAACGGACTTTGTGCTTGGAGGACATAAAGCATATTATATAAGAAGAGTAATGAAGTATTTACAACTGTCTCTTGTATCAAATCTCGATACAGAGACGATAAAGAGCTGGGGAATAAATGCCTATACGTCTGTATTGGATGCAGTTAAAGAAGAAATAAATATAAACGATAAGATTAAAGTAGGTATAGTCAAAGATGGCAAGGATACTTTAATAGTTCCTGCACTATAAGGAAGGAGTAAGTAGCATGGTTAATCTAGCAAAACAGAAGAGGATAGCAGCAAAGGTGATGAAGGTCGGACTAGGGCGTGTATGGATCGACCCAGAAGCAACAGGGGATGTAGCTGAGGCTATTACGCGGGAAGATATTCGAGGCTTAGTAGAAGAAGGCCTCATAAAAAAGAAGCAGAAGAAAGGTGTTAGTAAAGGTAGAGCTAGGGAAGTAGCAATTAAAAAACTTCTTGGTCGCAGAAAAGGTCATGGCTCCAGGAAAGGTGCAAAAGGAGCGAGAAGAGGAAAGAAGAAAGTGTGGATAACAAAAATAAGGGCTTTACGAAGACAATTAAAAGAGCTTCGGGATGAAGGCAAGATAGACAAAACAACGTATCGTAGGTTATATCTTAAAGCTAAAGGAGGCGAATTCAAAAGTATAGCGCACTTAAATGAATTCATAAAAGTGTAATGTGTAGAAGTAAAATTATATTAACGAAGTTTAATGTAAAAACAAGGGAAAGATAAAAGATGGCAAAAGGTCCAACATATCGGGTTCCGTTTCGAAGGAGGCGGGAGGGTAAAACAGACTATCGGAGAAGATTGAAACTGTTATTCAGTAGAAAGCCACGTGTTGTAGTGAGAAAGAGTAATAAGCACATTAGGATGCAATTGGTATTGTTTGATCAAGTAGGCGATAAAACTTTTGTTTCTTCTACATCTTCAGAACTAAAGAGATTTGGCTATGAAGGTGGAACCGGTAACATACCTGCAGCGTATCTTACTGGACTGTTATTCGGTAAGAAAGCTAAAGAAGCAGGTTTTGATGAGGCCATCCTTGATACAGGGCTACAAACGCCTAATCATAGTTCTAAAGAATATGCAGCATTAAAAGGAGTTGTTAATTCCGGGATGGATATACCACATGATCCCTCTGTTTTCCCACCGGATGAACGTGTCAGAGGAGAACATATAGCTAATTTTAAACAAGATGTTTCTATCGTAGATAATTTTGAAGCGGTGAAAAAAGGGATATTAGCTGAGAGCGGAGAGGATAAATAAAAGGAAAAGACAAGAGAAGATGAGTAGAGAACAAAAAAGAGGATCTAGAAAAGAGTCCTGGAAAACGGAAGAAAAGTGGACGCCAGTAACAAGGCTGGGCGTATTAGTGCAAAATGGAGAAATAAGAAGTATAGAAGAAGCTCTCAAATCTAGGTATCCTTTGAAAGAGTACCAAATTGTCGATGCTCTACTTCCAGATCTTAGTGAAGAAGTCCTAGATATAAATCTTGTACAAAGGATGACTGATTCCGGAAGACGAGTGAAGTTTAGAGTTTGCGTAATAGTAGGAGATAAAGAGGGCTATTTGGGTATAGGCTTGGGTAAAGATGCTCTTGTCCGCAGCGGTATTGAGAAAGCGGTAAAAGTTGCAAAAACTAATATCACTTATATTGAGCGCGGATGTGGTTCTTGGGAATGCGACTGTAAAGATAAGCATTCGATCCCTTTTAAGGTTATTGGTAAATCAGGCAGTGTAGAAATAACGTTAAAACCCGCGCCAAAAGGTATTGGTCTTGCGGCTGGAGATGTACCTAAGCGCGTCTCAGAGTTTGCTGGTGTCAACGATATATGGGCCAAAACAAGAGGTAAGACAAGAACCACATTTAACCTTGCTATGGCAACATACAACGCTTTGAAGAGTACGGCATTAGTAAAAACAATGAATTAATTAAGGAATGGATGGATGAATAAAAATGCAAGCGATAGTAAAACTGAGAGGAAAAGTAGGTGTGAGACCAGAGATAAAATATACGCTAAATCTTTTACGCTTACATAGGGTAAACCACTGTGTAGCAGTTGATGATAATGTGTATTACAAAGGGATGATACAAAAGGTAAAAGATTACGTAGCTTGGGGTGAGATTTCAGAGGATATGCTAGAGCTCTTATTAGAAGGAAGAGGCAGGTTAGAAGGGGGAAAGAGATTGACAGAAAAGTTTTTAGAGGAGAGCACACCTTTTAGCACGATAAAAGAACTAGCTCATGCTTTGTACGAGGGTAAAGTAAGCATGAAAGACTTAAAGGAATACAAAATTAAACCTGTTTTCCGGCTTCACCCACCAAGAAAAGGCCATAAAGGTATAAAACGGAGCGTTAAGCAAGGTGGAGAACTAGGGTATCACGGCGCTAAAATAAATGAGTTGCTATATAAAATGCGGTGAGTGATTTTATTTGGTGATTCCCGTTGATTAGATTTCATAACAGAATCTAATCTTAAAATGATGACCGTGAAGAAAGAGCCTTGGAAAGAATGGAAACATATTACCAAGCTTGACCCTGACAAACAAATTACAGAAGCAGCGTTGGAGACTATCGTAGAAAGTGGAACAGATGCTATAATGATCTCGGGCACTCAAAACATTACCGATAAAAATGTATCACACTTGATAACTCTCCTTAAAGAATATAAAATACCAAAAATATTAGAACCTGCAACTCCGGATGCTGTCGTCTACGAAGACATAGATTATATCTTCGTGCCTTTAGTGCTTAATTCCATTAATTTGGAGTGGATCATAGGAAAGCATATAGAATGGATAAAAACTCACGAGATAAATTGGGATAGAGTCATCCCTGAAGGGTATATCATTTTGAATCCGAAATCGGCAGTAGCAAGACTGACTAATTCTGTCACCAACCTAACTTCCGAAGAAGTCAAAGCTTACGCAGAATATGCAGAGAAATATCTTCGTCTTCCTATCATATATGTAGAATATAGCGGGACATATGGAAACTCAAAACTCGTAAAGGATTTGAGTGAATTAATAAGTGTAGCATCACTGTTCTACGGCGGTGGAATAGACACAAAGGAGAGAGCTACCGAGATGAAGAGCTATGCAGATGTTATCATAGTAGGAAACGTGGTGTATACAAACGAGGAGAAATTTCTTGATACTGTTCCCGATCTATGAACAAGATCGCAAAAGAGTAAAACTTAGTTGGAGTGGAAATGCTGGGGTGTGTCCCGTGTCAAAACAAAGTCCCTGTTACTGCTTCTGATTTTATCTCCAGCAGATACCCTGTATATGGTGATTTCTTTATCTCGCAAATCTCTAACAGTTTCTTCTTCCCTATTTCTATCTCTTTTATCTTCTCTATGTCCTCCTCTTCCATCTTTACTCGTAAACCATCCAGTTGTATAACATTAGGCAATTCCTCTCCTACTTTAGGCAGAATCGTCATTTCTATCATATCTTTTATGAACAAGGGAGAAGCAGCTATCGGATCCTCCTCTAGATCTAACCTCTTCTCAGCTAAAGCTCTTTCTAACTCCGAAGTTACAGCATATAGCCGCTCTATTTCATCTTTATTTCTCATTCTAGCAGTCTTCCGCCCTACACCACCTACATAGTGCTCTAATTCAATGTCTGATGGGCCTCCTACTATTATATAAGGTATGTCAATGTTTTTGCATAATTTCACTTTCTCTTCTAAGCACTCTTCAAAAGTGCCAAAAATAAACACCGCCGCATCAAATTCCTCTATTATCTGCTTCTCTTGCGTTGTCATCTGCGCTATCCTTCTCCCAACGCCACGAGCCAGCCCCATCATATTAGTGATAGCACCACTTCTACGCAGAAATTCCGCTATATCACACATCGGATCGACAGCGTGATGCTTTCCAAGAGAAGGGACAACTAAGATTATCTCCGTTCCAGCCAGAGGCAACTCCTTGTACTTCCCACCGAGCTCCTTTATCTTATTCCTTATTTCTCGCTCATCCTCTTCTGGGAATGCTAAATGCATCATAGTCTCGGTCTGCATAACAGATTCTTGTAATATAAACCCGCCTAAATCCCCTACTAACTCTTTCAACTCGTAAAACTTATACACTCCCCCTTCAAACATCATTATCTTATACATACTCACTCACCATCTCTTCCACTTTATTCTTCTGTTCTTCCCCTATCGGATTTTCTGAAGCTATAATAACAATGGAATTGGTAGAACGCATAGGCGACCGAACTCTTGCACCTTCTGGTAATATAGTATCTAAAGCATACAAAATTCGTGTTACCAAATCATCTTTCGGATCATAAAGTACCAACTTTAAGAGTTCCTCTATTTCATTATCCTCTAATTTTAACAATAGCTCCAATCTGCCTACTTGCTCAACTTTCTCTCCGTACTTATCCCAAAGTAAGGCAAGTAATTTAGGTGCATATCTCTCTGTTGTAATCCTCAACTTTTTTTCTTCCCGGAGTGTTACGTCCCATACCGTAACAGGTCTTGAGACACGCCCTATCTTAACAGCGATAACAAAAACGAACTCCTTCGGGTTGCAATGCATATAAACATGGTCTATATTACTTCTTAGCTCAGCATCTCGAAAAGTATCCTGACAGATCTTCGTGTATGATCCATTTGCGAAATCACTCACCCCTTCTATTTTTACCTCCATCTCAATCACCTTCTCCCTTATTAGCCTTAGTTATAAAAGAAAGATAAAATTAGTAACTTATTTATATATTCTTTTTTTGCTTTTTTATCCTCTGGCCCGAGATGCATCCACTGCCTTGGGTGCCACCTATGGGATTTCCAGGGCTTCCAAATTGGTGCATGCATCTTCCAAGAACTGCGGCACCCCTGGCAAGTGCATCATCTACGAATATCACCTCTTTGTCCATATCCCTACCAAATAGGTCACTCAACTTCTCCAGTATTAACTCTGGCTTCTTCCCGGTAATACCCGCCCTACCGGTGATTCCTATTTTCGTACCCGGTAATAATATCCCTTCCTCTTTTGCTATCCCCACTAACTCCTCAACGACACATGCTGCCACCTCATCTATTACTGCCATAACATAGCACATGCTCTCTTCACGATATACATCTGCGCCTATCTCTGCTATCTTAGGCAGGTCGGAAAGGTTATCTCCGGCATCTATGCCTATCAGTGAGACGCCACTTTTTCTTGCCGCATCTACATCTATCGGGGACCCGCCGAAAAGCGTTCCAGACATGATTTTCTCTATTCTCAAATGTCTCATGACATCTTCTGCATAGCCTTTCACCACGTCCTTCTTTATTTTTCGCTTTAACTTACTCTGTGGGCAATCAAGTACAGAAGGATATTTCTCGCTTACAATATGAGAAACAAAAGCATCGGGGATTGCCCCCGCCAGGCCACAGAAACTACCTGTAACTTTTGAATACGGCTCTTGGTCATCGGTCACACGACCCGCGAGAGTAGTGCCAAAATCCAATGATAGAACGGGATTTCGATAGTCAACATCGAGCCATTTCGCGGCTTCCTTAAGCCCCGCGGTTACAAGCTCGCCCTCCATTTCATTCGCTACTAAGGACTCGCCCGCAGGTGCTTCGTTACTGGTCACCGCGCCATCAAAATATGTCTTCTCCATCCGTGAAAATTTCCTTAGGTCGAGAGGGATGTCATTTACTGTCATAGGCGAGATCATCTTCCGCGGTGGGATTCCTGCAAGCATGCAGCCATTAGCTAGAGCTTTTATTACGCCCTGCATTTCATCTATGGAAGAGAATCCCGCTGTTACTCCTGAGGATCGTACAACGAAATGTAAATCGGGAATGGTTATTCCAGCAGCAGTTGTGCATTCTTGCAGCGTCTTAGCCACTAACTTTGCAATGGACTCTTCAGAAAGTTTGACCTTCGTTATCGTATGACAAAATGCATCGTCATGTGCTAATGCTTCTCGTGTCATCCGGACCGCTTTATCCAATATATAGGTCTTCCCGCTTTTCAGGTCTGTGGCACTTAATATTGATTTCGTGGTGCTGTTGCCGAGCTCTACACTCGCAACGATGAAGATGGGCTTTAACGTGAGGTCGCCTCTTGAAAGCCGTAATGTGAAAAATAAATCACTATAGCTAATTCTCTGCGTCTTTAGCAGTTTCGGATGATGCTTCTTTCCAAATAGCCCCATAGTATCATTACTCCTATTCTACCTCTTGAATATCTCTTATCTTTCTTATCTATTAACTAGTTCCCCTTTCTTGTATCTTGTTATCTTTCGGGGACATAATAAATTAAAAATGGAAAAGCTTTTATAGTACTAACAACTCTAAGCTTTCTCATGGAACCAATAGTAATGTTGTTTGCATGGATGCTGATAATAGCGTTCTTGGCATTCATTGCGTGCATGTTTGAGGACTTGGAGTCCGATATAGGATCGCAGAGCAATCCGAATTCGCAGATTCAGTTAGCGCCAGAGATGGGGTACATACACAGGTACTTCAACAAAGCGATTTCGGGAGAAGGGTTGTCTTATGCGCTTTCTTGCACTATCTCAGGGACCATAGCAATGTTGATATTACTACAGTTAGAGTCAGTTGGACCAAAAGCAGCAATATTGGCAATACCTGTGGGTGCAGCAGTGGGATCGCTTGTGCACATGGTTCGGTCGTCAGTATGCCATGTGGGAAGAGAAGCAGCGCATAAAAGATTTGAGCAGCCTATTTATCTCGATGTCTTATACGGGCATCTGCTGCCAATAGCAACCCACAACTTCCTGGCTGTGATATGCATTACGGCGATCGCGTACATACAGAGCAATTTGGGCATTCTTTCAGGTGTTGCAGGGGCAAGCAATCCATTTCCACTTCCTTTACTGTGCCTCATCTGGGGGCTAACAGTAGGTGCAATCGGATCGTCTACAGGTGATATACACTATGGAACAGAGAGAGCGTTTCAGGATAAACCTTTCGGTGAGGGTAGACGAGTAGTTTACCACGGCCAAATCTGCCGATACGGTGCTTGCGGTGTAAGGACATCAAAGGATGTAGCGGCTTTCTGTGCGAAATACGGTGGTCCCGCAACGGGTTTGGCGTTTGGGCTCATCGTGTTGTTCGAGAACTGGAGAACTGTGATAGGAATGACACTCGGAGGCGTGGCTGGCCCAGGTTGGAACCCCAGTCTAGCAGCAGCATGGGGCATTGGAATAGGGATAGTAATTGCAGTAGTACTAGTAATACTAGCCAGGACGATAGAGAAGTGGGCGAGGAACAAATACGGGCCTTTCGTAGGGGAGTAAGGAAAAATGAGTAAGAGAAAAGAGGAAAAATATATAAGGAGTGAAAAGAG
>QBUN01000142.1 GCA_013180565.1 Candidatus Methanophaga sp. GoMg3.2
AAAGCCAGAAGAAGTGGTTGGCGAAGGATTCGTGATGGTTGATGAGGCGATATTCCGAGATGGTGAAATAGAAGTTACAGAGCATGGTAGCGGGATATATCGCTCGTACGAGGATTTTGGCTCAAAAACCATTGAGAAAGAAACGTATGGGGAATACAAGCCCACTTCCTTTGACTTCTCTGATAGCTTCTCTGTGAACTTATCTTCCCTGTGGATGCAGGACATATGTGTCAAGGACGAGGATGAAGGCACTGCGATACATAAGAAGATAAGTGATGCTTCTTTCATGAAGGATAACACAATTGCGGCGAAGTCATTAATGAATATTACCTCTTCCTTCAATGGCTCTATGCATATAGGTGCAAGAACAGAAAATGTTAGCATATCGGAGGATTATATCGGTGAATTCAATGTCACAGAACTTATAAAAATAGTTAAGGAAAAAACGTCTGAATCTTCATCTGAGCCGTCTGATTGGCTGTTTTGTCCATACCCAATTCCATAATCCACTTATCCGTGGATCTGTCCATCCTAGCGCCATAGGCATGATTACTATGGTTTGCTTTTTAGTATGGGTGCATAACACTGGTCCGTTTAAATTGTTCGTTACTGAACATAACCAGATAGTCCGAGATGCCAACGGCTTCCGACATCATTCTAGCGGTTTCTTCCACGGATTCTCGATTGTAACTGTGAATGACAGTGAACAAATTGCATTCCCACTTACCGGGCACGGTCACTCGTTCATAACAGTGAGTTATCTCCCTATATGCAGACAGCATAGTCCCAACGCGTTTCACCTGCTCTTGTGGCACCTTCCACGCCACTACCGCATTAGCCACGATGCCTATCTTTCGTTGATTGACCGAAATACCCAGTCGCTTGATAACACCCACACTTATCAGCTCATTTAACCGCGCGATCACTTCGTCCTGGCTTATCCCCGTCTCCTTTGCTATTTCCGCGAATGGCTCATCCACTAAAGGTATTTTTTCCTGCGTGGTGCGTATAATAGCCTTATTTATCGCATCCGCATTGTTCATGTTAGAGTTCCCGTTAGTGTTCCCGTTAGTGTTCCCGTTCATCGCTTTTAGACCGCCATTGGTAAATTTAAACAGGACGTCTATCTTAAACACAGCGGTAGTAGGGAGGTCTAAGATGTCCTGTTCCGGGATTCCTGTTCTTCTTATTATCTCTGCCACTGTGCTTCCTAAGTCTTTACTACCGCACGTTGTCACGGTAAACCAGAGATTGTAGTCATGCTCACGGCGATAGTTATGGGTCACGCTCATGTATTCATTAACGACATTAACAACCCCTTCCATCTTCGCCTCGGGCACTTTCATCGCCATCAGCGTAGAGGAACATGTGTTCAACTTTTTGGCATCCAGGATCGTGCGGAGTTTACGGATAACGCCATCAGAGGAAAGCCGCAGTATGCGTGATAGCACCTCGTCCTCCGAGATTCCGAGCATCTGCCCCAAAGCAGTCCAGGGTCTCTTCTCCACCGGGAAATTGTCCTGTAATTGCTGTAGCAGTTCTTTATCCAGCTTGTCCAGCTTGACCACCGATCCTTTTACGTTCATCTTTTGTCACCTCTTGAAGACTTTCTTGCTCTACCCAAAATTTTAAACAAAACCGACCAGATAAAAAATAATGGGGGTCCCGCCTGTCCTCAAGGACCCTTACCCCCTGGTTCTAATGACGCCCCGTTGCAAGATACAGTGTTGCTGGCATTTCTGTTGGGCAGTTCAGTTGGCTCCTCATGGTGTTTCAGCCCCTAAAATCCGGTCTATTATACCTTGTGGTATGGCTAAAAGCCAGTCTATTATCTCTTGTGGTATAAATGAACCGCCTTCTCCGAGTATTTGACCCTCACAATCTTCGCATAGCACTTCAGAGCCAGAGCTCCTGTTGTGGCAGAAAGTACAATTTTTTGCCTCTTTTGTGATTGTATGCGGGAACCATTCGCCATATCCTGTATGTGTCGCATTATCGCATATTGCCGTCATATTCATGAACGGTTTTATCTTGCCATCTGCGCCAATACCGAGATGAAAGTCATCAATCACCACTTTAGTGCCCGTCCTTGTATCTAAATGGCAGTTTACACATGTGGGCGCCCAGCCCGTATGACATGCTGTACAGTCAAGTCTATCGCCATGTACCTCGTGCGACGGCGTATCATTCAAATACTGCGTCACCGGCATGTCCTTGACAATCTTCCCCGGACTGTTGTGGCAGTCCTCACACTCTGTCGTGACTGCTTCAAGCATTGTGCTATACTCAACACCAGTACCGTGCATCTCTTCCGCAGTATGGCAGTCTGTGCATGTAAGCCCCGCCTCATAGTGGATGTCTGCAGGATGTGGTACTTCGTCACCTTCTATCGGTATTTTGTTATGTGCTGGGGTCTCCCCAATAAAGATCGAGGTCTGTTTCTTGAAGTGGCACTTGTCGCAGGTCGACATATTCGTACTTGGATCTTCTATTGCAGTATGCGGGAACTGAGCTCCATACTCGCCATGGCAGTCCTCGCAGCCGGTAGCATGACACTTAGAACAGTTCCAGTCCTCATAATACTCGTCCATATCAATGCCGCAATACCCTGCCGCACCTCGCTCATACTCGCCTTTCATCCCCGCGCCGGTATGGTGCAGCGATGTCTCAAAATTCTTACTAATATCGAGATGACAGGCACAGCCAAAGTCTTCCGCTGCTACCACTGCTACCGCTGTACACCCTAGCGATACCGATAGCACTGCAACAACAACCAATGGCAATATTTTCTTCGCTTTTTTTTGCATACAATCATAAACATGTTTCATTTTTCGCGTATCACCTCCTAATTT
Organism: Candidatus Methanophaga sp. GoMg3.2; assembly: GCA_013180565.1. The sequence goes on from QBUN01000142.1 coordinate 2,853, forward strand.
TTTTTCACTTTATTTTCGTTATCTTTCGAGGGATCTTACCCTTCCTCTCTTTATAGTATCTTTTTTTTGTGTGATACCATTATAGTTACCATTGATGGCGGTGTTTAAAAACTTTTCGGTTCTTCCGTGATACTAGATGCTACCCACCGAACACGCACATCGTGCTCGGAAGTGCGAATAACCCCACTGCTACAATCGCAATTACAATTGCCAACAGAACCAACTTAGGGCTTGGGTAATATGCAGGTACACCTCTCACGCTTTTTACTATTCAAATATATAGTATACATTGAGAGTGTTCCCTATGTCTGACGAAAATAGCCAAGAACATCCGCAACTCCGGCTAATCTCCTGGAACATGACCTT
>QBUN01000141.1 GCA_013180565.1 Candidatus Methanophaga sp. GoMg3.2
CAAACTTTAGAAAAGTTCAATCAAAAATGCTTCGTCTAGACTCACATTTGGCTCGTTTACCCTCCTAATAACACCACGTTCCACAATACGGACCACCCGTTTTTGTCTATTTGAAGTTTCAACCAACGGAATTCAAGATGTTTGTGCAATGAACAAAATAAAATCAATTATTGATAGCTACAAAATATTATGCGTGTGTTTTTTTACCCTGAAATTTACTGTATTACTATTCCTGTCCGCCCTTAAGAGGCTTAACGATAAACTCGGGCCGGCATACAAACAACTGCTCTCTCCCCGCCGTGTTCCACAAACTCCACCGCCGCTTCTATCTTGGCACCCATACTCCTAGGCGGAAACAGACCCTCACTGAGATATTGTTTGGCCCTTTGCCTTGCTGTTTCTTTGCTCAGCTTCTCAACAATCACTATCTCCGGAATGGTAGAGTTGACACATTTTGCTCTTTCACGTCCCTATCACCCGGTTGACTTTTATCTGTGTAGAAGGCATTACTTGTATTGTATTTATGAACTGAAAAGGATGGTACATATATCCAATGTGCTGATCTCCAAGAGCCTTACCACAGGCGGGACATTTATCTTTAAATTGTACAGAGTTGATAATGAGAAAGAGCCATGAAAATAGCAGTAATATTAGGAACACGGCCAGAGATAATAAAGATGTCTCCAGTGATACGGGAATGCGAAAGACAAAATTCGGATTATTTCATCTTGCACACCGGTCAGCATTACTCATATAACTTAGATAGTATCTTCTTTGGCGATTTAGAGCTGCCCACAGCAAAATACAACCTGGATGTCGGCTCAGGCACACATGCAGAAGAAACGGGGAAAATGCTAACTGGAATAGAAAAGATACTAAAAGAAGAAAAACCGACTGTCGTACTGGTTGAGGGCGACACGAACACGGTCTTAGCAGGTGCTTTAGCGGCTTCTAAGCTACATATATCGGTAGGGCATGTAGAAGCGGGTTTGCGCTCTTATGATAAGGCAATGCCAGAAGAAATAAACCGTGTTTTAGCTGATCATGCATCGGATTATTTGTTTGCACCAACGGAAAGGGCAAAGGCGAATCTGTTACGAGAAGGGATACCCCAAGACAAGATTTTTGTCACGGGAAATACGATTGTGGATGCGGTTTTTCAGAATTTGGCGATTGCCAAAAGGAAAGAGGGTGTTCTAAATACACTTGGTTTAGAACGCGGTGGATATTTTCTTATTACTGCACACAGGCAAGAGAACGTAGATATAGAAGAGCGATTAAGAAGTATTTTTGACGGATTAGAATCGGTTTACAAAGAGTTCCATCTTCCTATATTATACCCAATTCATCAGAGAACGACGAAACGTATAGCAGAATTCGGATTGGAAATCCCAGAAGGCGTGGACTTAATCGAGCCGCAGGGCTTCCTCGAGTTTTTAGAATTGGAAGCAAATGCAAAGCTGGTTTTGACGGATTCCGGTGGTGTGCAAGAAGAAACGAGCATATTGAAAGTGCCTTGTGTTACGTTGCGAGACAATACGGAAAGACCAGAGACGTTAGAAGTCGGAAGTAATGTTCTGGTTGGCGTAAATCAAACTAATATTTTAGATGGTGTTAAGAGCCAGCTAAGTAAAGAACGGAACTGGCAGAATCCTTTTGGTGATGGTAACGCAGGAAGTAGGATTGTGAAGCTATTAATGCAACCCCAAACATTAGATTGATCATGTTTGAAGAATATCCAATATAAATTTTAAATTTTAAATTTTAAAGGCGAATAGTAAAAAACATTTCTTTCAAAAAGTTTTAAAAGCGTTACCAAAGAAATATTATCCCTCATATACGAAGAGTAAGTAGCACTAATTCATGTTTTAAATAGAGAGAAAAAAATGGATACTGGAATAATCTTGGGAGTCATAGGAATTCTTTTAACTATTACAGGTATTATTGCAGGTATTGCAGTACCAATCATATTAAAAAGAAGAAAGCTTCTAAACTCAATTTATGACGTTAAATGGAAAAGCACAACGAAATTAAAACCAAAAGAAGTGATGGGGGAACGAGGCTCTCAAAAAACAGGCTTTCGTGATTATTATTCTGAGAGAGAAGAAGACGACTTATTATTAGCGAAAATAGAAAGTAGAGAAAACGTACTGATAGTTGGCCCTCCTCTGGCAGGAAAGACAAGAGCTGCCTATCAAGCTTTTAAAAGGTTGAACAAACCCCATAATGTTATAATTCCCAGATGCGATGTGATAAATCCGGAGACGTTTTTGGTACCAAAGAATTGGAAATTTTGGCGACCTCGAATCTTGTTCCTTGATGATATACACAAATATGTAGAAAAGAATGGCTTTGAACGTTTGCTCAGAGCTTTTTTAGACAGCGAAATCCCAATCGTTGCCACCTGCCGTTCCGGTATAGAGTATAAAAAAATAGAGGCAAAGATAGGCGGCGGTGATATAGACCCGGCAATGATTTTTGGTGGGTCGGGTATAGAACTCAAAACAATCGCAGAAGAAGAAGGCAAACGAATTGCCGATGCGGTTAATATACATTGGGCCAATGTAAATTTCAATGGCACAGTGGGCTCGATTTTACTGCCTTTACGAGAGATGGAGATAAGATTCGATCACTGCAATCCAGAAGAAAAGACGATCTTAAGAGCGATTAAACGGCTTTTCGATTCTGGTATTTATAAGGCGAAGCAGTTCTTCCCTCATGACTGGATAAAGATCGCTTGTAGTAATAAAGGACTAGAAGGAGAAGATTATGAATGGCACACTTGGCTAGAGCAATTAGAGGACAGGGAGTTCGTGAAATTAGAAGCGGACGGGGTTTTGGTAGAAGAAGTATATCTGGAATATATAGTTAAACTGGAGACCAAACAAACGAAATTGCAAGTGTTAGAAGAGATGAGCGGTGTTTTTGCTGACGTTCCAGAAGCAATATTCCTGCTTGGGAACAGGGCATATGAGTTTGGAACTGTGGAGTTAGAGAAAGCAGAGTACATGAAGATTGCGATAGAAGCATATGATAAAGCGCTGGAGGTATATACGCGCGACCGGTTCCCAATGCAATATGGGACGACGCAGAATAATCTTGGTATTGCATACCAGACCCTGGCAGAGGTAGAGGGGAAGGCGGAGAACTGCAGGAGGACAATAGAAGCATATGATAAAGCGCTGGAGGTATATACGCGCGACCGGTTCCCAATGG
>QBUN01000140.1 GCA_013180565.1 Candidatus Methanophaga sp. GoMg3.2
TTAAATCCGTGTAAATCCGTGTAAATCTGCGTCCTAAATTAAATTTATAGGTAGATGTTATACTTTATAACAATAAAATATATGAACCCAAACACAGTATATAATGTTGATAGTGGGATTTAAAAGAGGTGACTGAAGAAGAATGATAATAGATGCGCGTGTGAGACCACCGTACAAGAGTTTGCAACAGGTGCTTGCATCGGCGCCTGGCGCTCCTAAACCAGTCAAACGCAGCCCGCTTATAAGCGGATACGAGCGTCCACAGTCAATGGTACAGAAATCGCTTGAGTTGTTCATGGCTGAGATGGACGAAGCAGGTGTTGATAAGGGGATACTGGTGGGCAGGCAAGCAGGCCATCGCATTGTTTCCAACGACGACATAGCGGAACTTCGTGACAGGTACCCGGACAGATTTCCCGTTGCTATTGCCGGTATTGACGGTAGCGATTTGGCAGCGGCATTAGAAGAGATTGAGCGTACTATCACAGGTATGAGTTTCAATGGGATTGTATTAGACCCCGGTTGGTGTGTTCCACCACGATACGTGGACGACAAGCGTATTTATCCTATTTATGCTCGATGTGCGGAGCTCGGTGGTGTACTGTATCTGACATGCAGCTTGATGCAGGGACCTGACATTTCATATGCCGAGCCATTTCGTATTCAACGTGTCGCTAACGACTTTCCCACACTGAAGATAGTGGTGGTTCACGGTGCATTTCCGTTTACTAACGAGATGCTCGGCGTCATGATTGCCAATGCAACCCTAGGGAACCTGTGGGTACTGCCAGACTTCTTCCAGTTCATCCCGGGGTTCGCGGGTGCTCAGGATTGGGTGAATGCTGCTAACCACTATCTAAGTGACCGGATGCTTTATGCTTCTTCGTATCCGGTGAGACCGTTGAAGCAGAGTGTTGATGAGTTTGAGAGGTTTTCTTACGAGCAGGAAGTGCTGGAGAATTTGATGGCGAAGAATGCGGCTGAGCTGTTTGGTATCCCAATCTAAATTCTAATGCAAATGCAAGCACCCTATGTTAAATACGGAGTGGAGGACTAAAAATGATTTCAATCAGACCTTTTGAGGAGGGTGATAATCCCTCGCTGTTAGATATAGAGAAGTTGTGCCCACATGGTAATGAAAATAGGCTAAAAAATAAAGGAGCTGGTATAGATGGATGATTATATCAAACACGTTAAAAGTATTGTAGAGGCATTAGGTATAGGAAAAGAGCCAATCGGGGTAAAATACACCGATGAAACTCCCGGAGTTGAGATCGAAGCGGGAAACTACACCGTATGTGGCGCGATACTGGCGGCATCTGAAGGGAAGGTCATACTGCTTTCAGAGGATAGATGTGCCTGTTCCGGAGGAAAGACCCATCTTGGTCTTACGCAGAGAGGCGAGATACCATGGAAAATGCTTGTTGAAGGCGAGAAGCTCTGGTGTGATGTTAAAACCGCGGTAAGGTCAAGCGTAGAAGTTGATAAGATTGCAAGACCACCCTATGAGCTTTCAAAGAGGATATTTCTTTATCCTGCTATGAAAGGAATATTTCAACCCGATCTCATCCTCATGCTTGTAAACGCAGAGCAGGCATCGAGGCTCATTATCTTAAATCAGTTCTGGGATGGAAAAACACCTTCTATCGAGATGAGATGCTCGCTATGCTGGAGCATGATAACATACCCTCTTGTATCCGGGAACTTCAACGTCTCGGTGGGGGACATAAGTGCAAGGAGGATGGAACGGTGGGATCCGAATATTATGGCTGCATCAATTCCGTGGGAGCGGATAAGAGGTATTGCAGAAGCAGTTGAGTTCAGCACCGCAGGGAGGGCAGAGCCGTCTGAGATGTTTGAAATGATGACTGATAAGATGAGGTCGAAAAGATAATTCCAGTTATGAAAAAGAATGGACTATCAAAGAAGCGCCTGCTATTTTTATTATATCCTTCTGTATTTCTTGCACCTTTCGGTGGACTTACCGTACTCGCGTTGATTCTACCGCTTGAACAATACTTCACTGACGAGCCCTGGTTTATACCAGCATCTATTACAATGTACATGATTCCGTTTGCATTCTTTCAGCTCTTTTCCGGTGCGCTTTCAGATATTTATGGAAGGAAGCGTATCATTCTCTTTGGATTATTTACATTTTCTCTTGCATCGCTACTCTGTGCATCTTCGAATACTATCGGATTATTCCTGGGTGCACGGGCATTACAAGGGCTTGGAATTGCATTCATAGCTCCAATCATCCTGGCGGTCATCGGTGATACCTTCGAGTACAAAGAACGTGGTAGGATAATGGGTGGATATGGAGCATCAACAACCGCAGGAACCGCATTAGGACCTTTTGTTGGTGGATTCTTCGCATTAATTGATTGGCGACTGGTATTCCTGATGTTATTCATCTTTTCGGGACTGCTTGGCTTGGTATTCCTCTTCTCTTTCGATGCGTCAAAGGGCGGTGGAGAATTACCGGATGTATTAGGGAAGATAAGAGGTGTAGTTAAAAATAAGGATGTTTTACTGCTTTGTATGATAGGACTTCTCGTATTCTTCGGAAATATCGCACTGATGACGTTTTTATCAGATACACTTAAGATCTCGGTGAGCGAGGATAAGATAGGTATTTTGTTATCCACATTTGGATTCGTTGGTATTGCGACAGCGCCGATTGCAGGTTATTTTACCGATTTTATCGGTAGAAAGAAGATGTTGCTTATCGGATTGACCATCTTGCTCGGTGCGTTTTTGATCTTTATGCAGGTGAATACCTACAGGTCCTTTTTCATTCCGCTTGCAATCATGGGTATTGGGAGTATAACCGTCTTTACCTCACTTGACACGATGATTGTTGAGTGCATACCAGAATCAAGAGGAGCGGCTTCTTCCATATATAATAGCTGCCGGTTTTTGGGCTACGGACTAGCGCCTGTGGCAACTTTACCGGTTTATTTGGTCTATGGGCTAGAGGGGATCGTTCTGTTGTGTGTCTGCTTCGTGTTGATGAATATTGTAATTTCAACGCGGGTTCGGGGATAGGTGGATTTTGTCTTCCATTATCAGAGATAAAGAATTGCAGTTCTTTTGGGATCCGCAGAGAGGAGAAAGACAAAATGTGTCCCCAAGTCGTGTGGATCGAAAAATTTATATGTATGCACCACGAATTAAATATAGGTAATTACTTTTAGCGTAATTTTTA
>QBUN01000139.1 GCA_013180565.1 Candidatus Methanophaga sp. GoMg3.2
CACAATTCGCCATACCCGCAGTTCAACTTACCGATTCCGGTTATGTTGCGCATTCAGAGGATCTACTATATAGACAAGGATACGATGAGTTCGTAAGATTGGGACGATCAGCGCGGTTTTTGAGGTTTGTGCATTCCGCAGGAGAGCTAGACGCGAGGAAGACCTCAAAGAACATAGATAAACGCCGGGTTTATATTGATCTTGAAGACGAGACGGTATATAGCATGAATACGCAGTACGGTGGCAATACAATAGGACTTAAAAAGTTAGCGATGCGTCCTGCGATAACCCGAGCGTCAAAAGAAGGATGGCTGACCGAGCACATGTTCATTATGGGCGTGCATGGCCCTTCCGAACGGGTGACCTATTTTACCGGTGCGTTTCCTTCGCTCTGCGGTAAGACTTCAACAGCCATGCTACCTGGAGAGACTATTGTTGGTGATGACATAGCCTACCTCAGGAACATAGATGGCGTAATACACGCGGTCAATCCGGAGAATGGCATATTTGGGATAATACAGGGCGTAAACTCTGTGGACGACCCCCAGATTTGGGATGCGCTCCACAGCCCGGGCGAGGTTATATTCTCTAATGTGCTGGTCACGGAAGAGAAAGGCGTTCACTGGATAGGTAAAGATGAAGAAGAGCCGAAAAGGGGGTTCCATCATTCGGGTGAATGGACGCCGGGAAAGAGAGACGAAGATGATAATTTGATTTCGCTTTCGCATCCAAATGCCAGATTCACGCTCGACATGCGACTATTAGAGAATGTGGACCCGGAACTCAATAATCCGGCAGGTGTATTGGTAGGTGGGATAATATATGGCGGACGAGATTCTGACACAAAAGTGCCGGTTGAAGAATCCTTTGATTGGGTGCATGGTGTTATCATCATGAGTGCCGCACTGGAATCAGAAACTACCGCCGCCACTCTAGGAAAAGAAGGCGTTAGAAAAATCAATCCCATGTCTAACCTGGATTTCCTTTCTATACCCATAGGAAGATATATAGAGTGTCATCTGGATTTTGGCGCTAAATTGAATAATCCACCGCCTATATTCTCGGTTAATTATTTCCTGAGTGATGCGGAAGGGAATTTCACGAATGATAAAACAGATAAGGCAGTGTGGCTTAAATGGATGGAACTGCGTTCACATCACGAAGTAGAGGCGATAAAAACGCCCACCGGATTTATACCCCGATACGAAGATCTTAAACGGCTGTTCCAGGAAGTGCTTAAAAAGGACTATTCTGAAGAGGATTACAATAAGCAATTCTCTGTGCGCGTAGCGGAAAATTTGGCTAAGATCAAGCGAGTGAATGAGTTCTACAATACGAAAGTGTATGATACACCGCAGATAGTATTTGATGTGCTGGAAGAGCAGAGGCAAAGATTAATCCAGGCGGGAGAGAAATATGGCGATCCGATATCGCCATTAAAACTAAAACGTTCTTAGAGAAAGTTTTAGCCATAAGGACAGGTAACCAACACACATTCGCCGCCTGTGCCTCGATTCCAAACAACATATTTTATTCTATAGCTACTCTTATAGATCAAACAGGAATTAGCGTATAAAAGTTGGCTACATGACAAAAAAAGACTTAAATAGAGGGGAATCGTATAGTGAGTAAGCAGGGGTATATCAAGAATGAAACGGATTGAAAAAGCATCTTTGATCTGTGGCCTTACGTTGGTCTTGTTATTCTGCTTGTCGCTCTATATCCGGGTCGCTATTCCGTACCACATCGTCTTTAATGACACATTCGTGCGATTTGGCGGCTATGACCCCTGGTATAACATAAGGCTTGTTGAGAATACACTGCATCATTTCCCTCATCGCATCTACTTTGATCCGTTCACCGCTTACCCTCAGGGTACGTATAACCCTTTTGGAACTCCGTTATTTGATCTCTCGCTTGCGTTCATTGTATGGGCACTAGGACTTGGAAATCCATTCGCTACTTTAAGCCCGTCTATGATAGAAGAGATATGGGCGTGGTATCCTGCTGTTTTAGCCGCCCTTACTATCTTCCCGGTTTATTTCATTGGGAAAGGATTATATAACCGTGGTGCAGGACTTCTTTCCGCAGCGCTTATAGCCATCCTCCCCGGACAGTTCTTGATTCGTTCTCTATTAGGATTTACAGACCATCACGCTATGGAGACCCTTTTCAGCACGATTGCCATGCTTTTTCTTATCCTTGCGCTGAAGAGTGCGCGTGAGAAAGGAATAACATTTCAGTCATTCTTAGGAGGAGATAGGAGTTCGTTAAAAAAGCCAATCGTATATTCCATCATATCTGGTGTTTTTCTGGGATCTTATTTCCTCGCATGGCTCGGTGCTCCGCTTTTCATATTAATCTTGTGTACATATGCAGTGGTTCAACATGTCGCCGATCATCTTAGAGCGAAGGATACCGATTATCTTTGCATTATCTTCGTACCTCTTTTTATCGTTCCCTTAGCTATGATAGCACCTGCGCTTTCTTTTGGGTTCCTTTCCGAAATCCACAAGTGGTCTCTTCTTCTTGCCATATTCGTTCCGCCCGTTTTAACTGCACTTTCTTTATTGATAAGAAAAGCAAAAATAAAACCTTATTGGTATCCTATTCTGATTTTAGCAATAACTGTAGCATCTTTTGTTGTATTGTTCGTTTTTACGCCTGCGTTATACTCGACCATAACATGGTCACTTCTACACATATTCTCACCCTCAAAACCGTATTTAGCCATAGTTGAGGCCCAACCCATGGGATGGGGCAATATATGGGCTTGGTTCACTACCACTTTCTTCCTCGCTTTTGTCGCCCTCGCATGGATAGTTTATAATATCTGGAGGAAATGGCGGGCAGAAGAGATTCTTCTTCTCGTGTGGTGCGCAATAATGCTTTTTGCTTGCTTCGGTCAGGGCAGATTCAGTGCTTATTATGCAATAAATGTCGCCCTCCTCTGTGGTTTCCTATCCTGGGAGATTATCGAGCTCGTGGCGTTTAGAGGTGCAGAAAAAGGCGTCAAAGATATGAAAGAATCGAAAGGGCCGTTGGAAGAGAAAAGAGTGGATGCCATAAAGGGTAAGCGGAGAAGAAAAACGATAAAAACGCAAAAGAGTAATGAAATAAAAAATAAAAAATTCTTACGCGTTGATGTTATATTAACTTTCATCGTCATCTTAATTGTTGTTTTCTTCTTCCCCTTAAATG
>QBUN01000138.1 GCA_013180565.1 Candidatus Methanophaga sp. GoMg3.2
GGCATACTTTTTTCTTCTTCCATATTTCGTCTTCCTCCTATTCCATTTCTATACTATTTTGCCACAGACCGTGGATGTTGCAATATGCGAGTGCGCAGAACGCATTGAATTCTTCTACATTCACCTGAAACCTGGCATTTGGGTTGGTATACGTAGGTGCGAAAGCAGCTCTACCAAGATGAACCACCTGTCCCTCTTTCTTCACTCCGTACAGCTCTATCCACGCGATATGGTGCTCCATCTTGTTAGGATGTGGCACTTCCTTACCCACGATCACCCGCACAATATCCATATCTTCTTTCCTATGCCCCTTATCTATCTCAATTACCGGGACATGTTTCTCCTTACCTTCAGCTTCTGCGCCTTTTATCAAATCTCCAAATTCCATTTTAGTTACATTACCTCCTTATTTATCTCTCCTTCTCACCAAATAAGCCACGACTAAAAGACTTATTAACACAAAGAGTACCTCAAAACCAGGCACTCCCTCGCCTGGCACTTCTATCGTGCCTTCCGCACCTGCCATCTCTATCACAGGTGCAACGACCGCACCCTCCTCAAAGAGTTCATCCAAGAACTTCTGCGATGCAGACCGGTAGTTCAACTTTGCATCCACAGTGATTGGGCCCTTTAGACCTCCAGGTATAGCAAAATTGTACTTCTCAACCCGTGTCTCCTTTGGTAATATCCTGTTATCAAAGAGTATCGATTCTGCCTCCCAGACTTTCATCGTTGGGTTTCCGGACGCATCTCCAAGCACTTCATGGTAGAGCACGGCATCTGGGTCCACCTCACCTTCAGAATCAAGTCCACCACTGTGGTAAATTTCCTTTCCCGATGCATCATTTACCAGAATCTCTATCCATACCTGTCTTGCCTCTGCAAGTCCTGTTGGAAGCTTATGCCCTGCCCCTACGTTCGTGACTTTTACGGTGATTTCGGCCTCATTATCCTTCATTTCTGTGTCCAGAGCGAGCGTTGCCGCAGACTTTAACCGTTCTTCTGCCATACTTTGGTGCACTTCTGATCCCATAACTCCTGTTACCGCGGCGTTTCCACCTACAAAGTAATGGGTATAAACATGGTCCCTGTAAGGCCCAATACTAGATGCCTTGCCGGGATTCGCCTCAAAATGCGTGATACCAGGCGTCATGTGGCAGTCCTGACATTGTGTGGTCGGGTTGTAAGGCCCTTCTTTCCACTCGGTATATGTCGCCTCGATTGGAATCCCCGTCACCGGATGGTTGACATCATGGCACATACCGCAGAATTCTGACTTTGTGTGGAGGTCTGAGAACATACTACCGTGATATGGCGATTTCGAGTCATCATACGGTCCTCGCTTAATCCCATCCGTAGAGAGCATAAAAGCACCGTTTCCTATACCTGTGGATTCATTGACACTGTGACAGAAATCGCAGTGTATCCCCTTCTTTGCGATTTCGCTCAGGTTTTCGAGTCCAATAGGTGGGACTTCGCCAGATAGGACGCCGATTGGCGTGTGACACCGCGCACAATAGGTGTCTGTTAGGCCGTCCGTCTCACGAGAAGCCATCTCTGCTTCCGCCAAATAAACAGGGTCTGTGTATGCTATTGCATGCATCGAACCGTCCCACTGATTGTATATTTCGCCATGACAGCCCTTACATACTGTTGGATCATCGAAATCAGAAGATTCAATTGCTCCTGCAACTATCGTACCGGCTAATAAAGTACCGGCAATCATAGTGGCCATTACTAAGAGTATTATAGCTCTCATTCAACCAATTCCTCCACCTCTTTTTTACCCTTCTCCAGTTCCTCGACCTGCTCCTTGTCTTGTCTTAGAAGCAGAGCCTGAAATTCACCCATGTGTGTCTTCTCTTCTTTCGCTATATCCAGCAGAACCGCTTTAACCTCTTCTCGCTCCGCCATCGCTGCGAGCTGCTCATACAGATTTACAGCATCCAGTTCCGCTATCATACCGACACGCAATATCTGTGCATCTCTATCTTCCTTACTCACCTTTTCCAAATCTATTGGTATTTCACTTAGCATCTTTTCACTTCCTAAAATCCTTCACCAACTCTCCCTATTTTAGACATAATTTCTTTACATATATTAATTAATTTTTCGTTTTTCATGGAAGTCTTTTCGGTGGATGGCAGATCACACAGGTCATTTCTTTAACATCCATATCATGGCCGTTGTGGCATGCCACGCACTCGAAACCGCTGTAATCTGGTGTCTCGTACCCTTTATACGCACTTATCCGGTGTGTCGTGTGTTCAATCGTAGAATGGCATTTAAAACATGATATTGTAGGGTCCGCAATTTTTTCTGTTGGTTTTTTGTGTTCATTATGGCATTCCATATAGTATTCGTTCTTTGGCGATGCCGGCGGTTTATTCTCCACCTTTTCTGCCATATCGTCATAAGTTTCGTCTAAACTCTTACCTTCGTTCATCCCTTCGGCTATGCCTTCTACATGGTGAAGCGCTTCCCCAATATACAGAAACATCTCCGATTTGTGCGGCTTATGGCAGTCGTGACAGTCCACTTCTTCTTATCACCTTCGCTTCTTCTATCAAAACACCATTTTTTTGTTTTGATTTCATCTTTGAAATAAGTTTAAAGTTGTGGCTATAAAAAGATTATCAGTATTTTAGTTTACATCCCAAAAGTAATGGGCCAAAGGAAGCCGACCAACGAGACTGCATGAGCAAAGTAGTAGATTTTATCGCCCTTTTTTGGTTCATAGCTCTCAAATGGTTGGAGATTAATCTCGATCATCGGCGGTAGTAACATGGTCCCGGTCTCATTATAGAAATCCCGGTTACTTTGACTTTGATAACCCCTTCTGGGGCACTATCAGGTTTTTTGGATTTGGAGTGCATAAATTTTCTGCCCAGTTCATAAATTGAGCCATTGGTATGGTATCTTCCTAGTCCTTTTATTTGGTATCCTTTTTCTTCTTCTGGATCCCAGTAGGAGATGCGAACATCTTTATCATCTATAAGATCCTTCTCGTTCAGTTTCGTAAAATCACCAATGAGCAGAACCGTTTTGTCATTAAGAACCTTCTTCCAAAATACTTGAACGGCATTTTGATTCCCTTCTTTACCCGCGGTTTCAAATACCACTGAATCCACCTTTTCAAATATCTTTTTTAATTCATCTGGAATTATCATTTGAGGCATATCA
>QBUN01000137.1 GCA_013180565.1 Candidatus Methanophaga sp. GoMg3.2
CTAACTAAAAAAACCACGAGATTTCACAAGATTAACACAAGAACTTGGGATTAATTTTTATGGCATAAAGTAGTTAAGGGTGTACTAAAACTATGTCATTATTATTCTTTTTCTCGATTTTTGCCCGTTTCCCAATTACGGACAACGGATAAAAGAACCCACGGTATCACCACTGTTATCGAATACATACACATCAGCACTGTTTTTTCGTGCTAAATCCTCTGCAAGAGCATGGAAAAACGACTTCAAACGCTCGTAGTCGGCTACCTTCAGCCGTTCAACGAGTTCAGCAACGGTGCTGAATTCAAGATCGAAATGGTCATGTGCGTCAATCTCTAACAGATCGCAGATCTTTGCCGGCATCGCGAATATCACTTTCTTCTTCGCTTTCGATTTCTCTATCGCATAGCACACGTAATTACCCGCAACAACTATATTATCTACCGGGAAATTCAGCTTTTCTACTGCTATTCGCTTGCTCTTCTCACCCGTGCTAACGCCTATGAGCTCCGTTTTGTCTCTTATGAGCGCGTCTATAACATGCTTATAGCCATCCTCGGTGTACGGTTCAATGAACCCCGTAGCGCCGAAGATCGGGATACCGCCTTCTATGCCCAACATCGGGAGAACAGTGTCTTTCGCTATCTTTTCGCCTTCGGGCACGAAAATCTCTATTTCCACACCACCCGCGATCACTTCCTTCACGTTCGTTTCTATGTCCATCAAAATGTGTGGGTATATATCTGGCGCACCGACTTTACCAAGTCCAGCCTTTTTTATTATTCCTATTCCTTTGCCTGCTCTTATGGCAAATACCGGGAACTGCCTTGCCCTTGCACAGATAAGCAAGCCACTAAACGTATCACCCTTATAATCGCCGGAATCCACACGAACACATGCTATGCTCTCCTCGGCATCTTCATTTTCTATCGCCATCTCCACTTTTATGCCTGCCGAAGTGGTAACTTCCACTTTCTTCGCTTCTTTTCCCGCATACAGAAGTGCAGCAGCTTTCGAAGCCGCAGTGGCACATGTACCTGTTGTATAACCGCGTTTGAGCATTTTACCGTCTTCGAGCAGAACCACCCGGCCACGCTTTATCTCTTCTATCAAAGCGTCATAGCTGATGCCCTTTATCTCCGCGGCAGTTTTTATGATCGCCTCCGGGTATTCCCTACCAGATACAGGGTCTCTCATCTATTTTTCACTTCTCCTCCACAAAACTCAATTCGATTATCGCATTGGTAATTGCCACTGCGGACGGAGTGCCTCCTCTTGGGCCTCTTATTACAATGCAAGGTACACCAGTGGACAATACATCCTCCTTCACATCTGTAGCATTGACAAAACCTACAGGCGTGGCGATAATAAGAGCAGGCTTTATACCTTCTTCAAGCAGTGCAGAAAGCTCCAGGCATGTCGAAGGTGCGTTCCCAACAACCACAATGTTATTGCGGATGAGCTCCTTTGCGATGCGGAATCCCGCGGCAGTCCTTGTAAGATTCTCTTTTACTGCTATTTCCCGTGTTTTTGGGTTATTCACAAAGCACTTCACATTCTCCTTGTATCTTTTGCTGATACCTGCTTTTACCATTTCAATGTCTGTAATGATTGTTTGCCCATCTTGTATGCACTGTATCCCCTTTTCAATGGGGTTATGTTTGAACACAATCAAGTCCATAAAAGAAGGGTCGGCATTAGCAAAGACTACCCGGCCTGCAACTCGTCGTTCGTGCTCGCTAAGCGGATATTTCGATACAATATCCGCTACGATTGCCTTGCTCTGCTCCCACACCCGGGCTCCTGCTGCTACCGAATCGCCTCGTTCCTGACTATCTGTGTCACCGAGGTCATAATCGTATTTCCTTTCATAACCCCTACGTGTAACCATTCGCCCGCCAATGTTTTTTGTACCCGAGCAGCCGATAATAATGGTCGTTGACATGTCTATTTGATGATAGAAGTCGGGTAAATCGGACAATGTAGTAATCTCACTGTAATATCCTACTCTTTCCGCGTTTTTTACTATGCCTACTATCGTTTCCCCGTCACGAACCCGCATGAAAATCTCGTGTGCTCGCTCCAGTTGTGTCGTTCTTGTTTTGCTTTTCGGATTGTATATCGCAACTGCGATGCCCATCATAGCTAAACCTTCCAGCCGCTTTTCTATCTCGATCCAGGGCACTAATAGATCACTCAAACTGACAACTGCGAAATCATTTGAGAGTGGAGCACCAAGTAATGCGGCTGCGGCAGATGCCGCTGTTATGCCCGGCACTACTTCCACGCCTATATCAGAATCGCCACTTACTTCTAGTACCAGCCCTGCCATACCATAGATGCCCGCATCGCCACCAGATACAATGACAACGTTTTTTTTGCTCCCTAACTCGACTGCTTTCTTTGCTCGCTCAACTTCCGTCCCCATCTTGCCTATTATCAATTCTGCACTCGTCGGTATGATCTCCCTTATTAGCTCTATGTAGCGCTCATTGCCCATAATAACGTCAGCACTGGAAATCCGCGCTCGCGCTCGTTCGGTAAGCAAATCCAAAGATCCCGGTCCTATTCCTACTACAGATAGCATGTTCTACCTCTAAAACTATGTTTATAATTGGATAAAAAAGGGTTTAAAATACCACCGCCAGTGTTATCTTCCTATCAAACGATTTCCGCTTTACAAATTCGCACTTGGTATTATTCCGCGTTGCACCCAAGATAGCACAGGGTTCAGCAACGCCTTTTAGGTTAAACGCATCCATTGCTGCGCTTTTCGACTGTACATTCACACTGTTTATCTCGTCTCGTGAAAAGAAAAATAGGGGTATGCCGAACTTAGCAGAGACTTCTCGTAACGACTCTGTGTTTTTGAAGTCCACGGTGCATAAACCCTTGACTTCTTTCTGGTTTATATTCAATTCCACCAGGAACCTGCGAATCGCGCGTTCTATCTCTACTGCTCTGACGTCTGTATGGAAGCCGAGTCCTAGGTAGACGTCTCTGGTTTTCATTTTCTCGCACTCTTTTATGTTTAACCTTAGTAACTATGTCGTGATAAAGAAAAATTTATAGGGTATGCAAAAAGTAATCTCTTCTCTCATTGATCCGTTCTGAAACTATCAACAAACTTTTAGAAAAAGTTTGACCAAAAATGCTTCGCTGCTTCGCAATC
>QBUN01000136.1 GCA_013180565.1 Candidatus Methanophaga sp. GoMg3.2
ATATAAAGGGCATTTCTATGTCTATCGGTGCCGGAGAAGCACAAATAGGGATCGCGGCAATTGATGTGACAAAGTATCTTGAAGATGAAGACAATATGGTAGTTCAAGGTGATGATGGTGACAATATGATGCCCGCGAATGCGTTCTTAGTGATAACATATGAAAAAGAGGAGGAAGTAGAGGAAGAAGAGGGCGGCAGAGATGGTACAATCGCTTCGCCAGGCATAACCGCTTGGGGCCCTTTTGAATCGGTTGTGAACAACACAGAAGGCGAATCAAGAACCTTCAACATCTCCGTGAATCAGACAGTAGAGATAAGCTGGCAGATAAATGGTACGGAAGTGCAAACCGCGGAAGCTGTAACAGAAGCCGTCTATACGAACACGAATGCAGTTGCAGGTACCTGGAACGTCTCTGTAATTGCAACTAACGCAATAACAGAGTTACATGATATGCACAGTTGGATATGGAACGTGACACCTGTTCCTACTGCCACTCCTACGCCTGCACTTAACATAACTACAACACCAATTTCAACGCCAACTCCTTTGCCTCCTGTTACACCTAAACCAAAACCAGCTCGAACTCCTTCGTCAGAAGAAAAAGAAGTTGTAGCCGCAGCAACAGCAGAAGAAGCAGCAGAAGAAGAAACACCCGGATTTGAACTTGTGACATCGCTGTTTATACTCATATTGGTGGCGTATCTGATAAGGAGGCGGTAATTGCTCAACCCCCATCTCACTCCTCCCCTTTTGTGTTAGTACTATATGCTAACCACACCGCGAGTATCTGTTGAGGGACGATAAAATTATTTGCCAACGGGTCTTATCGGCAGGACATAAAGTCTTCCATTGTGATTGATCACTTCCACTTCAACACCATAGGCATGATTTATGTTTTCGGGAGTGAGGACGGAAGAAGGCACTCCAGCGGCATAAATATGGCCCCCATTCATCATTAATATCCGGTCAGCGTATCTTGCAGCAAGATTGAGGTCGTGGATAGCCATAATTGCCGAAATCCCTCTTTCTACCACGATATATTTTATGATGTCCAGCACTTCCAGTTGATGTTTGATGTCGAGGTTAGAGGTAGGCTCATCGAGCAAAAGGACATCAGGCTCTTGCGCGAGTGCGCACGCGATAAAAATTTTCTGCTGTTGACCGCCACTAACCTCATTAATGTCTCGCATGGCGAGATCTTCGATGTGCATCATTTGCAAAGTATCTAAAACCTTTTCGAGGTCTTCTTCGCTACTTCGCCAACCGATATGGGGTCGTCTGCCCATGAGAACAGTATCGAAGACAGTGGCTGGGAATACCTGAGTGGCACTCTGAGGAATATACGCCATTTTTTTGGCGAGATCCATCAGGCGCATATCCATTATATCCCGTCCATCAAGCAAAATACATCCCTCTTGTGGGCTCAATATCCGATCTATACATCGCAGCAGAGTGGATTTCCCTGCTCCGTTTGGACCTACCACGCCTAACATCTCGGATCTGTCAAGCTCTATACAGACATCCTTGAGTATCGGCACACTTGCGTAGTTGAAATTCACATTTTTTACTTTTAGTTTCACCATTTTATCACCAAAACTCCTTTCTTCTTCTTAGTAACAAGAAGAATAAAAAAGGCCCCCCTATCAGGGCGGTCACAATCCCTACCGGGAGGATTATAGGTGCTATGATTGTTCTTGCTATAAGATCACAAGCGAGTAAAAAAGCTGCACCGAAAAGACCCGAAGCAGGGATTAGAAACCTGACATCCCCTCCTATAATCATTCTACATATATGCGGTGCTACTAATCCTACAAATCCGATGGTACCTGTGAAGCATACGATGCCGGCAGTTAACAAGGAAGAAATTATCATTATAACGATTCTAGTTCGCGTAACATTAACACCGAGGCTTTTTGCCCTCTCATCTCCAGCACCCATGACGTTGACATCCCACGATTTCCACATAAGTGGGATAGTACACACCACAAGTACAATTGTGACCGGTAATAGATCATCCCAGGAAGCTCGACCAAGAGAGCCAACCATCCAGAAGTATGCCTCTTTTAGCGCTTCTGCCTCTGCGAAATAATTTATTAACTGTGTCAATGCAGAGAAGATATACATCATTGCGATACCAGCGAGAATCATTGTCTCGGGCGTAGCTCTTTTGTAGCGTGACAAACCTAAGATAACAAAAGTGGGGATTAGGGAGAAGACGAATGCATTTACTACAACGAGATACTTGCCAGTAATAAAACCAGCACCTAAAATAATAGCAATAACAGCGCCAAAACCTGCACTGGCGGAGATACCCAAGGTGAAGGGACTTGCAAGCGGATTTCTTAAAATGCCCTGCATCATCGTGCCTGCGATTGCAAGCCCCGCGCCAGCTAAGATCGCCATAAAAATCCGTGGCAGTCTCAAGTTCCAGACGACAACCTCTTTTGTCGTTTCCGGATTTTGGAATAGCCCATGCCATATTATTGTATAGACTTCAGCGACCGTGATAGGGAAAGAGCCAAGCGTTGCGGCTACACCCGCGATGATAAAAATTAAGATTAGGCAAAAGAGGATAAAAATTATTTTCCGGCCGATGAATTTCTTATACTGCGCTTTTATCTTCGCTCTTTTGCCCGTTCCGGGTATTGTCTCAGTGCTCGATGTCATTTTCAGCCCACAACAGTCTGCAGATCGTTCAACATGTTTCGCTCACTGATAACAATATCCCGCACTGCCCCCGATGTCAAATCAGCAATCGGATAATATTTCCCTCCGGAATAGCTTGCTATCGCTCTGCAGTATCCAAGCTGCATCTGAATAAACGAGTTGCTGACTATTTCGGTATCAATGACAATCACATATATACCTTTAGCTCGTGCTTGTTCTGCAAGCGCTAACAGCTCCTGCTCTAGCTCTTTGCTCCCTCCTGCGGACACATTTGCGCGACCATCGGAAATTAAGAGCAGAATTGGTATTGCTTCTTCATCACGATGCTTTTCCGCCATCAGGAGATTCAAGCCCTGTTCCAAACCGGCAGCTAAGGGTGTTCGCCCTCCGGTCGGAAGTTCCTTTAACAGCTCAACTGCCAAATCACTGCTTGTACATAGAGGCAGCAAAACATCTGCCCGATCTCCTTTAAATGCGACCATACCGACC
>QBUN01000135.1 GCA_013180565.1 Candidatus Methanophaga sp. GoMg3.2
TGTTCGCTTTCGTTGCGTTTTGGATAGTTTGGATGGTCATATTTAAAACACCGCCTGGACAATGGCTCATAAGACTATGCGAAGGACCGCTGATGACATTTGCGCGATATATTGATTTTCATGTGATGAAACTAGCCGCTTTCTTCGTCTGGGTCAGTACGAATCCCGTGGCCGCATTGAGAATAAAAGGTAAAGAGATGAAGCTGAAGGTAGAGCAACCGAGTATTACACCGGAAAAGGCGGCGGAATATGAACGAGATCTGGAAGAGATACATAAGATGCAGCCTCAGAGAGAACCAATGGTGAGATTGAACATAGGTACTGCACTGCTCCTGATTTTAGTTTTCATCGCTTTATATTTATTGGCTATGTTTATAGGTAGGTGGCTTGGACCATGAACTCACATGAATTGTTTAGCTACCTTTTATATACGGCCGATATTAGAAACATTTTTAGGGAATAATAAAAAATAAGGGGGGATACAAACAGATCCCTCCTCTCCTGCTTACAACTCTCTTGTAAATGCAACCCAGGTTTCCGTGGTTGAGACATCTCGGCTATCGTGAAGGAAATCTTCAATCACTTTCGCGTCTTCCGCCTCGTAAATCCATATCGCGTCATACCTGCCCAGTGTGTGATACACTTGCAGGAACTTGACGCCTGTGGGTGGATTTTTAAGTATCTCGTCGCCGAATTTTTTCGCTTCTTCTATCATACCCGCATTGACTCTCACGCATGTTATGAATAACATCTTTTTCTATCGCCTCCTATATGTATTCCTTAAGGATTTACGAGTATTAATAAGTTTCGTTTTTTTAGAATAGATATTTTCTTACGTGCTGTGGCTCTCCTGTCAGTATATTTCTAAGGCTCACAACGCCTACGAGCTCTCCATCGTCAATCACAAGCAGTCTTCTTATGCCTTTCTCAACCAAGAGCTTGCCTGCATGCCTAAGGGATGCATCCACCTCGATGGTCATCAAGGGGGAGGACATTATCTCTTTCACTTTTAGCTTACTTATGTCTCTATCCTTCAGTATAACTTTCGTCACTATGTCACGGTCAGTAACAATTCCTACTGGTTTATCTTCTTCTGTTATGACCACGCTTCCTATTCCCGACATTTTCATGATTTTCAATATTTTAGCGACTGATGCATCTCCTTCTTCAGTGATAGCCGGATAGGTCATTACATCTCTAACTTCTAACATCAATTCCGCTGCCATTTTCTTCTTTCACCTTCCTCTTTACTATACCTATATGTTTGATATAATAGGTTATATTTTTTTCGCTTTTTTCGTCGCGCACGCAGATACTCAAAATAGATGTTTTCTCACATGCACGGACTCTCCAGTCAATATATTTCTAATACTTATAGCAGATGACGTATAACATCTACCTATAAATTTAATTTAGGATGCAGATTTACACAGATTTAATTTCTTCTGCGTTAACCAGTGTTGATCTGTGTCAATATTTAATTTTAAAAAATATCAATGGGGGTATGAAAAAACGATTGCCCCCTGTTCAAAGTTTCTTTTAACAAAAAGTTTGGTTTATTCGCTACACCTTCTGCTCTCCTTTAACTACCAATAGATAATCCCTGTGCATCTCCATCAGATATTTCGTTAACCATATTACCGCGCAATAGAATACCACCAGCACAAAGTATCTTATATCCCTATACAGGAAATCCAGCGGCACCACTGCTTCTACTACGCCTTTTACGCCTGCTAACCTATACCATCGCATCCCGTAGTAGACTATGACATAAGTATTTATCGCCATTAGACCAAAGGCGATCCACTGGTAAATCTTGCACAATCTTAACCAGCCCTTCAGTTCCCTGCTCATTAAATATATGTACGCAAAGACAGACCAGCCCATTATGAAAAGGGCTATACCCGAACACAGACTCTCCCAAAGCGCAATTTGGCCATCCAGACTTATGCCTAACCGCCATAGAATCGCTATCACAAGAACGGCAATCAAAGATCGTTTATCCATTACAGCGTTACTAACGGTTTCTTTTATACCCATCTTAGCAACCTCAATCGCTTTTCTTTACAACGTCCCATATATAGAATATAACCTATATAAAACTGTTTTTCCCCACCCTCGAAATACGTACCTATGACATGGTCCCAAAGCTACGACAAATATCGAAACCTTTATAAGGTATAAGTTGTGTATATGAAGACAGCGTTACTATCGAGATAAAGAGGATATGAAGATGGCGTCCCCAAAAGAGACAAAAGAGGTGGAGGAAAGGAATGGGCAGTAAATTCTTTGGTGCACTGAAATGTTTTTTTAAAAACCCCGCGGGCACAATGAGGCTCATGATGTCTTTGGAGCCTAATGATCCGAAAGCGGTGGAATCAGTAAAGACGAATTGCCCCGGTGTAGACGTGGAAAGTGTAGGCTTTTACGCCGGTATCTTCTTAGCGCTTGTCTTCCTTGCATTTTGTATGTTGGCGTATGCGATGTCGCTACTTTACAACAAGGGCATGTTAAACATTTAAATTTGCGCTTTTTTTTGGTACTGTATAATCCTTGTATGCTTTCTCTAAGAACGTAGATAACACTATTGCAGTACAATAAAATATTATCAACATAATGTAACGCATATTTCTGAAAAGGTAATCAAGTGGCACATAAGTCCCCGATACATCTCCCAGGCCTAGTATTAATATATACCCTCTCATACCGTAGTAAAAGATAGCATAAATGTTTATCGCCATTAGACCAGCGGCAATACCCTGGATGACCCTAGTCAGTTCTATCTTGCGTTTCGCTTTCACTGATAACGCGCATACATAACCGAAGAGAAACAAGCCCAATAGGAGCAGGATAACACATGAGATTGCACTTTCCCTAACGGATATGGTATGGTCAAAGCTTATAGCAATCCGCCATAAAATCGCTGCTACTACTATCACTGTTAATGTCCGTTCATGCATCGTCACCCATAATACGGATTCTTTCATGCTCCCTGCATGACCCTTTGGTTCTTCTTTGATAAGCAATTGGTACTTATCCCGCATCTCCTTTAAGTACCTCGCCGTCCATAATACAGAACAGTAACACAACACTAACATGAGGTATCTTACATCTCGGAAAACAAAATCCATCGGCATATATATT
>QBUN01000134.1 GCA_013180565.1 Candidatus Methanophaga sp. GoMg3.2
TGATAAAATGACTACACTATCTGTGGGTTCGCAAGACCAACTTGACGGCATGGTAAACTTCCTACCTATCCATGCAAAAATATGCTTTTGTGATAGAAAATCCATTAAACACTCCCTCCTTTTCTTCTCTTAATCCCGTCTTTTTTTGTTGAGTCAAATAACATATCAAAGATATTTCCTTTATTTAAAATATTCATCTTATTAATTATCTTTTCTCTTTCGTATTTATAATTTCGTATCATCTTATCTAGTTTATTGTTTATTTCATCAATATCTATATTATCCCTACCATCAAAAAAATAATCTAATTGATCAAAATTCTTCAATAATTCAAAATACTTTGTAGCCCAACCAATGACTAAAGCTGGAACTCCATTTTTATATGAATGAACTATAGAATGATAACGAGAAGCAATTATAAAATCAAATTGTTTTATAATATTTTCCAATTCGATAGCATTCAAGTCATCAGGTATCAATCTTACACATTTAGTATCTGGAAAACAATTTTTAATTTTTTCACATAGCTCCAAATCCTCATACGAATGTCTTAATATATAAACCCTTTTTTCAGCATCAATTAATCTATTTATTAATGAGTTATAAACAGAATAAATCTCGTCTGGTTTTGCTCGTTCAATAACCCTTAAGTTAGGAATTATACCAACGGAGTTAGACTCTATTTTAATATCTTTAAAATGAATATCTTTATATATATTATTGATGTTATATCCTTTGCTCTGAAGAACAATATCATAACTTTTTTCTATGTTTTTTTCCGTAAATTTACTTATTGATCTTATCCCTTCCTTCTCTCTTACAAATATTTTTTTAGGATATTTTAGATACAAATTCAGTAAAGGATATAAAAAAAATTTGGATTTCATAGAATAATTAAAAGGTCCTATTGATTGCGGGAAGATATAATATGGGATTGAATACTTTTTTGCAGTTGCTATATTTAATAAATAATTAACAGAAGCCAGAAAACCCCACTGCGAAGATAAGGCATAGCCACTTATATCAATAAAAAAATCTACATCTTTAACAACATCCTTTATATGATTTTCTAAATAGCCATACTTACTATTTTTTTTAAACAACCTGCCCCCAAAACCTAAAAACCAAAGTTTAGTTTTTAAATCCCAAGGTAAAATATTAAATTTATAAATGCTTTTTTCTTTATCGTCTCTATCAAAATCTATTACCGAAAATAAATATATATTTTTATTCGGAAATTTTCTTTTTACTTGGTCTACCACTGTAAATGTCATTGCTTGAGCTCCTTTGTTAGAAAGCTCACCTCCAACAATAATTACATTATTAAAATTCTGCTTTTTTTTAGTATTTCTTTTTTTAGTTAATGGATAAATAAAAAAATCTCTAATAATTATTAATGCTAACATGGTTCCATATATTGCAAATTTTCTTACTCTTTTCACTTTTTTTAAGCATTTAGTTAAAAATAAATTAAATTTTATCTTATTAATATTATAATTATTACCCCATTTAATATTCCTCTGTGACTTCAATAGCCCTTTAGCAGCTTGACTATCAATTTCATAATCTGAAATAGCGTCAGGATAGAGACTATGTTCTTTGATAAAAATTTTTGCATACTCCAAGTTATCCTTTTTATCTATTAGGTGCTGAGACTTTCTAATTTCTTCTATACTCTCCTTTTCCAATGTAAACAAATATGAATATTTATCAAAAATCTCTCTCCCCTTTTTAGTTCTAACTATTACACTTGATTTTCCATTAAAGTCGCCTTTTCCTTCTATATAACAATCACCAAAGGAGATATCAGCCAATCTATTTAATTTATCAAAGCAAAATAGACACCTATTCAACTGAAAAAATCTTTTTAATTGCATCCGTACCTTTCTGTCTACAAACAAATTTCTGCCAGAATCGAAATATAACTTAGAATCACCAGGCCAACCATTTTTTCCTTTATTTTTAAAATCAAATTTAGTTAATTTTTCAGTTGATTTTCCATAATTATCTTCAAAATATCGTAAGATGTTAAATTTTAAAGTTTTCTCACAAAATAACCCTAAAAAAAGATAATTTTCTTCAGATATATTAAACTTCTTAATAAATTTTTTAATTCCATAAATTTGGCAGGGAGTACCTACGATTATGTATTTTTTGCCATTCTCCTTTTTTAAAGTTTTTATTATATTATACACAGAAGCGGGAATATATTTTGACTTGGCAGCTTTAAGTATTTCATTGATATTATCTGTGGCTTTTAATCTTGCGGGTTTATCATCAAACTTATCAAAATCTAAAATAAAAGCAGCATCAAATTCTTTATCTTTTATTAGCTCAGTAATCAAGTTAGTAATTAATCCTCCGCTAGCTGAATTTTTTCTAATCTCAGGATCATTGCTGTATGCAGTATAACCCTCTAAACAAGGTCCATCAAACGTATTATCGGAAATTTTTTCATGTCTTAACCCAAATGGATCAATATCAATGCCAGGGCAAATCTCCAAACAGAGTCCACAGTTCGTGCATTTTTCATCATCAACTGTTGGGAGAAATTGACCAAATTTGTTCTCCATTGTAACAGCACCCTTAGGACACGCTGCTGAACATATCTCACATGAAACACACAGATCTAATTCTCTTGTCTTCATTACATTTGAGGTTTCCATATTATTATTCCTTTGATTCATAATGACTGGCGAATCTCTTTTATTACTGCTTTTATTTTATAATTTAAAAACCTATCTGCAATGTAGCTTAGGAAGCCGAAAAATAGAATAAAAACTCCAATAAAAGAAAAGAAGAAATATATATCTACTGGCTCTATGACAAACATCTTTAAAGATATTATTGAGAAGATACTGATTAACGTAAGGACCATGGGGATAAATATTGGCTTATAGAGCTCTAAAATTTTACAATTAATAGCCTTAATTAATATATGATTTCTAACGAAAAACATTGCTAATGCGCTTAAAAAAACGGCTAAAGACGCTCCGAATATATCCCAGTTGGCAGTTAAAGGATATATTAAACTAAATAATAGCACTGTTTGAACAGCTTGCAGCTTAGTTACTATTTTAGGCCTCCCTATAGACATAAATA
>QBUN01000133.1 GCA_013180565.1 Candidatus Methanophaga sp. GoMg3.2
CTCCTTTTATTCCTTCAGTTGGTTCTATGGGATTGACACAGGGGTGAGTAGTTACTAATAACCTTATATAAAAGACTAAAGGAGGCATTGCAATGAAAGGATATACATTTCATGGGATTATTGAAAAAGAGGAGGACGTGTACTGCGCAGTTTGTCTCGAATTGGACATTGCCACAGAGGCGGATACCTTAGAAGGTGCGAAGGAGAACCTGAGGGAGGCTGTTGAAGGTTATGTCGAATCTGTTGTGAGAGATGGGGAAGAAGATGAATTTATTCCACGACCAGTTCCAGATAAAACATGGTTTTAAATTTGTTTCTCAGAAGGGAAGTCATAGACAATTTAAAGGCGTTGTTAAAGGTCGAAAAAGAAGGGTTACAGTCCTTGCCGATAGAAAGAGTTTCCATCCAAAGACGCTTAAAAGCATAATTTGTCAATCCGGATTGACAGAAGAGGCGTTTTGGGGACTTGAAAGACTGAATACGCCTTTCTTTTAGTTTAGTCTAGTTCATATAAAAAAGAGAAGGTTGAGGTTAATTGAACTGTGTGCATGAGAGAACCCTTACTGGGAACAACCGCCCAGGTTTTTGCGAAGCAAAAAGACTTCCTTTCTTAGCACAGGTTCTTTCTTTCAAACTTTAGGAAAGTTTGATCAAACACTTTTCTTTATAAAAGAAACCTGTGCTAAAAGAAAAACAAGTTTATTTTTGTATATAAAGTATAACTTAGTATCTTAAGGGGAGATAAAGGAGGTCTAAAGATATGGGGATGTTTGATACAATTTACTTTGAGAAGGCGTATACCTGTCCGAATTGTCAGGGGAAGATTGATTCTGTGCAGGTTAAGGCATTCGAGAATATGTTGGAGGATTTTTTTGTGAAGGATTGTGTGGGGCATGCAGAAGAAGCAATGATTTTGAAGGAAGAGCTGTTCTGTGACAATTGTTCAAAGTTTGTCGGGAAGGATGTGTATATTGTTGTAGATAGGGGGATACTTCTGGGAACAACAGAGAGGTTGGAAGAAGCAAAGAAGCTTTTAAATGAGTTGAATATGGAGAAGCTACTCTTATGGTATCATGACCTGTACAAGAGATATCTGAGAGAACGAGAGCAGAAACACACATACGCGAGGTTCTTGAGCGATGTCAGAGAGTGGTATGGAGAAAGGCTGTATGAAAGACCAGAGACGGATAGTGGCATTGGGCAACTCCGATTCCTGTGGAATTCGAGCCATCTTAAGGGTGCTTTAAACCTCATAGAATCAATTGAACGGTTTATAACGTATAATGAGATGCGAGAAGGTTTAGATGAACTTAGGGAAGAAGGTCATGAGATCCTCGATATTTATTATGCGGAAGAGATGAGTCCGGGGGAGGAAGAATGGTCAGTTGATGTTTATCAGGATGAGCTAAATGAGCGTTGTCGCCTGAATTGGACATGGACGGTGATGAATAAGAAGCAGTTGGAAAGGGATAGCGAGAAGGAAGATGAACTGCCAGAGTGGATGGTTGTAGTTGAAGAACCATTTTCAGACGAGGTGGTTTGTAGAGCCGTAGAGAAGTGGTTAAGTGGTAGGGGCTATGAATTTGGAGTGAGAATGATAGAACTCGAACATGCAAGAGGTTCCGGACTGATTAATGAGTTACGGGATAGAAGAGAGGAATTAGAGAAAGGTGAAACGATGTCCATGGAGAGATGGGAGCGTGAATTAGAGGAAGAGGAGAATAAAAGATCGGCGGATTTTATAGCGGCAAAGGGAGATAAGAGGAAGGTTTTCTATTATGCTGGTTTTTATGGTTCCGTTGTTGCGGATGTAGAATTAGATAGATTGTTAGGCAAGATAGAAGGAATAGATGAAGACATTGTTTATGAAGGTAGGACAGTAAGAGAATGCGAGCAGAGATTCAGAGAGGCGGTGTCTCGGCACAAAAAGAAATGAAATTTCATTTTATATAACACAAAAAGATAGTTAGTGATACTGCAAGAGAAGAGCAAGACAAAAACGATAAATGTTATTTTATGTGCCGTTTCTGAATTGACTTTTTTGTGGGGGAGATAAGAGGATCGGCATTGGTAAGTGGAAGCTGTCTGCAAAAAAGGCACATATTAACACAAACCTTTTTGCAAGCAAAAAGCTTTACCATAAAACCTTTAAAAAAGGTTTAATCCAAAACAAAAACGCTTATCAAAAAATATGAACACACTATCCATCACTATTGACATCGAAGCCTGGTATCATATTCCATCGGTAACAGGTTCGCCTTTCTCTGTATACAAAGATGTCCCTAAATTCTTTGAGAAATGGACTGGAAGATACGATTATCTAACTTTACGTGAGCCGACAAAAAGAGTGCTGGATACGCTGGATGAATTTGATTAGCTCCTTTTATAACCACAAGATTACACAGATCAACACAGATGGAAAATTACAAACACGGAATGGAGCTGAAAGAACTCATTGAGAGGGGGGAGACACAAAGTTTAGAATTCAAAGAATCTCTGAGACTAAAGGAAGAAATCGGGGAAAACGTTTCCGCGTTCTCGAATTCCGATGGCGGGGTTGTCCTGGTTGAAATTTCTGATTCTTCAAGCGAACTGAGGAAGTTAGCAAAAGAAAGTGGTGAGAGAGTTTATTGGGATGAACGGGTTTGTGAGGATGCGAGTTTGGAGGACATGGATGAAGAGAAGTTAAGATGGTTCTTAAAGGAGGCGAGACATAAAAGGGGGTTGGATATTTCAGAAGACTTACCTTTAGAAGAAGTACTTATGAGGTTAAAACTCACCAGAAACAAAAAATTAACATTTTCTTCTGGCTTAAATTCCAATGAAAACACGAAACCATTTTGACGGGGATATAATTGAGCAGGTGAATAAGGAATTAAACTTTATTTTAGAGCACATACTCTTATCAGCATGGCTTGTTCCAGGGAAGGTTCAAAGAGAGGAAGAGTTAGCTGATATGGTAGATAAAGAACTTATTGTTGAAAGAAGAGAGAAACTGGAGAAATCCGTTTGGCGATGATAAGGCGGGAAAAAGAATAGTTGGAATACTGGAGAGATGCTAATGAGTGAAATAGTAAAATT
>QBUN01000398.1 GCA_013180565.1 Candidatus Methanophaga sp. GoMg3.2
GATATAGTCCAACCGCTAATGTTCACGCTCTCGATTGTGGGATTGTAGAGCATAACCCACTCATATATATTGAGGAGGTATCCCGCGGGATTTTGATCGAAGGCTTGTATAACTACGTGTGTGCTCTGTACTGAGTTTGTCATTTCGGTGTTTGAGTCATATGCCATACCAACTGCGGTGCTACTTACAATAATCGCCAAGCCAATAGAAATCGCCAATATTATCCAACCCATCTTGTTTTTCATTTTTTGTTTTTGATTCACCTCCTAAAATTTTATATGAAAATAATCTAATACGTTATTAATGAAAACATTAGGATTACTAATCCACGGCCCCGAGGTAATAGACGAAGGCGAAGCGGAAGAGGCGATAGGGACGCTAAAGGAGTTGGGATTTGTGTTAGAGGCGGCTCTAGGCGGAATAACAGGTAAAACGGCAGTTATAGATGCCGATTTGCGACACGTAATAGACATAAGCAGGGATAGTAAACCGTCAGAAGTAGTGTACGATTTTGTTAACAGAGGCCTGGATTTTATCCTGTTGTTGAACCATGCGAAGACAGAAGAGAGCGGGTTCATGCTTGGCGAAGGCATTCTGCGGCACTTTATTGATCGCGGTGGAGCAGAGGGCAGTCTTTCATTTGTGCAACTCGAGTACAGCAACAGGATTATTATTCCATGGTTCCTGAAGCGTCGAGATATATATAGACAGCTAACAGGAATTTTTAGTGACTTTAGTGAGCGAGCCCCCTACAAGCTTGAATCGCGATGTAAAAAGGAATCAGATCTAGTATATCGAACGATAAAGGGTGTGCATCCGAGCGAGAAAATCGTTGTGAATGGCGTTGTTGTTGGTATGTCTGCGCATGAACATACTGTTACGCTGGTTGCGAAAGAGGGCAAACTTGTAAATATAGTGGGCGGTACGTTAATAGAACATAACCTTGAGAAACTGCCCCTTCTGGACCTGAAGGCCGCGCTGATAAAAACCGGCAGTCTAATTCGGAGGACAAAACCGAAAAGGATAAGAATAGAAAATTTAATAGCAAGAAAGGGAAAGAAGAAAGCATGTTTCTTCTACACCGTTGAGAACCTCTTTCCAAAGATGGCGGAGTCTGATATTGCAGTTGCTGTTGTCATAGGTGACGATACAACAAGCATTGCCGGCGATATACTGAAAAGGTTTGGCATTCCCATGATAGGCATTACAGACGGCGATGCCGATGGCTTGATCGACGGTATAAGAAGCGGTGCTTTGGCAGAATACGACAAATTCCTGCCTCCTGATTCGATGATAATACGATTGAAGCCGGAAAGGGACGATATTATAGGTGAAAAAGTAAAGGCGGCGATTTTTAAAGGTGGTTACGAGATCGAACTGGAAGGCGATGTTGAACAGCAATTGGAGGTTTTGAAGCACCGCATACTCGACATAGCAGATGGTGATATTATCAGCGTTTTGAGTTCTTCATCGCCAGAAGGCGAAAAGAAAATTTTAGCGGAAAACATATGAAACTATAATTCAATAGGTAACATAGCGAAGAAGGGAAAAAAGATATTTATGAATGCTTAAATTAATATCACAGTGGGGAAGAAAATAAAATGGAAGCAGAAATGTTGGAAGTTGGGGACGTGATGACACCTAAAGTTCTCACGGCTGATGAAGAAACGTCAGTCACTGACCTGTCAAAGGAGATGGAAATAGCTGGGCTGGGAAGCATAGTGATAACAAAGTCGGGAAAACCAGTAGGAATTGTTACTGATCGAGATATAGCAATAAAAGTTATAATGCAAGATAGAAAGGGAAGCGAAATAAAAGCAAAAGAAATTATGTCTTCTCCTCTGGTCACTATTGAGCCAGGCGTACTACTAGAGAAGGCATGTGCGATACTGGCGGAGAAGGACATAAGAAGGCTGCCAGTGATTGAAGATGGTGAACTCAGGGGCATCATAAGTGTTAGAAACGTATTAACGAGAAACCCAACGTGTGTAACTAAATTCTATCCATTGGAATAATCTTTTTGCAATGGGCTAGTAAAAAGAGGTGAAAGGAGAAAGATGAGATGAAAGTTGAAGATATAATGAGCCGACCCATCATCACAGAGGATGTAGAAACATTTGTAACTAAAATAGCAGAGGATATGGAAGAGTTGGGAATAGGGAGTGTGGTGATAAGCGATGAAGGTAAACCAGCGGGAATAATTACTGAGCGAGACATAGCATTAAAGGTTCTACTGAAGGATAAAAGGGCGAGCGAGGTAAAAGCAAAAGAGATCATGACCTCGCCTCTGGTTACCATTGAGTCAGAAGCATCTGAGGACGAGGCATGTAAGCTTGCATCAAGAAAACGAATAAAAAGACTGGCCGTGGTTGAGGATGGCGTGCTCGTAGGGATCCTGAGTATTCGGGATCTATTGACAAGGAAGCCGGAATATGTGAGGGAATTCTACTTCTAATTCACGAACAACTGACTTGAGCTACAGCAGCCCGTCCTCCATTAAGGTACTCATAGCATTCGCACAAGCAGTTGTAGCGTGCGATACCGCTCTTCCGAGTGTTGCATGTGCCTCAGTATAGTCATCCCCTTCTATCTTTATTTTTACCTGCTTCAACTTCTCGTCCACAAGTGCGAATTCTTGCATCCGCGTTGCGTTCAATGCTATCCCCGTCTCAGCGGACAAGCCGTCAAAGAAGGCGAAGATCGCTTTTTTCGCTCCTTCTAATTCGCGCCCCTCCAGCGTTTCTAGCACTGCCAGCACCTTAGAGCCGATTATCAGTGCCGATTTTATCCGCTCTGCAAATTGATAATCGATTATCTCGTTTTTTGTCATAATCTCGAATCAGACTTACCAGATAAAAAAACTTTTTGTCTTTATAACTAACTGCTTGTATCATATTTTTTCTCAATTCATTATAATAATAGCCCCATCCTTGCCACATCGCATAATTATGAGACCGCCGCGTAAAGTTTTCAAACGGAGCTTGAAGCTTGGAGATCAAATGCAACATTCAATTCGTAATTCGTAATTGATTGAGGGTATTTGTATAGCTAATCTTAAAAACCACGAGATTCCACATGATTAACACAACATTTTTTCTTTTTTACAAAAAGAAAATTTAGCCTGTGCTAAAAGAAAAACACAAATGTTCTTTTGGTAAAGCTTTTCTTTTTAAGAAAAGGTTTGTGAAAATCTGTGTAATCTTGTGGTTTGCCAAACAAATACGAGTGAAGAACAATTTTTATGCTCTTTTGCTAAAGCTTTTCTTTCTAAGAGAAGGTTTGTAATAACCATGCCATCAACAATATTAGTAGGGGGATTTTTTGGTGATGAAGGTAAAGGCAAGATAATCGCGTATCTTGCAAGACAAGACAAGCCGGAAGTAGTAGCGAGAGGTGGTGTAGGACCCAATGCAGGGCATACGGTTGTAGTAGGAGATAAGAGATATGCTTTGAGGATGGTGCCTTCCGGGTTCATATATGAACCTGCACGGCTTCTTATCGGTGCTGGCGTATTGGTTAATCCAGGTGTGCTAAAAGAGGAAGTATCTTCCTTCGGGTTAAAGGGGCGAGTAGGTGTAGATAGAAGAAGCGTGATAATAGAACAGAAACATATCGATGAGGACAAAAAAGATAGCCACCTGAAGAACAAAATTGGATCCACGGGCAGTGGCTGTGGACCTGCGAATGCAGCAAGAGCGTATCGAACGGCGAGACAGGCGAAAGACGCAAAAGAGCTGGCAGAATTCATTTGTGATGTGCCTATGGAGATAAACACGGCGCTTGACCATGGTAAAGGCGTACTGATAGAAGGGACGCAAGGTTTTGGTATCTCTTTGCTCTATGGGACTTATCCATTCGTTACTTCTAAAGATACAACCGCGTCTCAGATGGCTGCTGATGTGGGCATTGGACCTACACGAGTAGATGATGTAATAGTTGTATTCAAGTCATTTCCAACGCGTGTGGGCGAAGGTCCATTTGGAACGCAGATGAAAGAAGAAAGAGCGGCTGAGTTGCATATTGAAGAGTATGGCACGGTTACAAAGCGGAAGAGGCGAATAGGCGAGTGGGATGCGGAGATGGCTGCTTACTCGGCGATGATAAATGGTGCGACCATAGTGGCATTGAGCGGTGTGGATCGGTTAGACCCGTCATGCAAGGGTGCGACGGAATACGAAGAGTTGAGCAAAGAGGTGAAGGATTTTGTTGCTAAGGTTGGGCACGACACACGAGTACCTGTAAAGCTAATCTCAACGGGGCCGGAGGTATCGGAGATAGTGGATTTGCGATAAAAACAAAATAAAATAAATTATTGACACCGATTAACACTGATTAACACGGAAAAAAAATAAATCTGTGTAAATCCGTGTCTATGATAATTATCAAAATGGGTAAACTATTTACTGGGAATTCCCTTAGACCATATAGCGGGCGACGGTCAATCCTTCCTATATACTGACTTTGGATGTTTCTCGCCCGTTCTACCGTATTTCAATCGCCCGCCGGACATTTGGAAACCCGAAGACTGCTGCTCGGTTTCTATCAGATCGCGCGTTCTGCCGGCGACCTGAGCTTCCGGATTATTCGCCTCTTCCGTCACTGCGTTCCTTGCTATATGCAAATCATCTATTTTTATCATTCCGATCGCAGCACCTGTAGCAGTGATAATAGCCTGCAATTTCACCTGCATTGGGTCTATTATACCCTCATCCATCATATCCTTCACTTTCTTGTCCATGCCGGAAATCCCTAAATTGATGTTACCTGCATAGTGCTCAGCTCTTAGCTCTGCAAGTGTATCTATCTGGTCCATTCCACTATTTTTCGCTATAGCCCGCGGTATAGACTCCAAAGCATCCGCAAAAGCATCTACTACCATTTGCTCCTTGCTTGCTATACTCATTGCGAATTTCCTTAACTGTGTAGCACATTCGATCTCCACCGCACCGCCTCCTGGCACTACCCTATTATCGTCGAATAAGAGCGCAACCGCGTACAAAGCGCTTTTTATATCGCCTACCATACCCTCCAGAATCCGTAGAAATGCACCTCTTATAATTATCGTGGACGATTTTGTATACGGACACTGCTCGAAAAAGACGTATTTATCGCCTCCTACCGGCCGCTGTACCACCTTGCCGGCAGAGCCAAATTTGCTCGCATCCAAATCACTCACAGCTTGCACTATCTTCCCGGCTGTGGATTTCTCCAACCGCTTCAAGTCCGTTAACTTCACCCGCTTTATTAGCATTACGCCCGCTCGACGGAACTTATCCAGCGCATCGTCATCCACACCCCACCGGCAGCAATATACATCTGCACCCGACTCGATTACCGAGTCTATAAGATCATCGAAAAGCTTTGTTCTTGCCTCTCGGAACTCCTTGAAATGAGAGGGCTTTGATAGTTTAACATGAAAATCGAGTGCGCCGACTGTGTCGCCCGCGCTGCTTCGCTCCCTTGCTGCAGTACCGGTTTTTAGCTCCTTCCTACCCTTTACTTTTGGCTCTTTATGTTCTATAGGGAAATCAAGTAAAGCTATCTTTGCATTCTCCTTCTCTGTTGGAAGCGCATCCAGAATATCCCGGTCTATAACAACGCCTTCGTAAAATCGCGTATCTACCACTCTTCCGCCTTTCTTTGTCTCTATTGCGACATCATCCACATCTATTTCGCCACTTTCGCTTAACCGTTTTATGCTTTTCACTATTGCATCAGCTAAATTATCCTCGCCACCGTAAGCACTTATCTTCAAGGCGGTCTTCGCCACTTGCTTCAAATAAGCATCGCTTTCGGTTATGTTCACCGTAGAAGCGAGATCGTTAAGCATCTCTTTTGTACGTTCCAATGCCATAGCATAGCCACTTATAACCACATTTTGATGTATGCCCAACTTTTTCAGTTCATAGCCACGCCAGACGAACTCACCTATTAGCGCCATAACAGTAGATACGCCATCGCCAACTCGCTCACCCTGGGTTAACCCAGCGTTAATCAATATATCGGCAGCCGGATGCTTATATTCTAATTCTTTTACTATGCTGTATGCATTACTGGTTACAAGGTCCGCAGCATCTATTTTTGTTGCTCCACTGGTGATCAGTTTCTTCGAGCCACGAGGGCCTAAGATTGATTTGAACATGTCAGAAAAAGTAAAGGAAACAATAGCATTCGCTTCCTGGATTTCCTCTGGCGGCACTTCTCCCGGCGGTAACTCTTCCTTTATTGTCATCTTTCCTTTTTCCTATATGTTTACACCTTTCATAAAGTTGGATACAATAAGGAGATGTACCTTCTGCAATATAAATGTTGCAGTCATGATGAAGGGCCACCTTTAATAAGCGACCACCTGCGGCAGTGCTCCCTTATTATATCGGCCCTGCTTATTATTCCCACCAATTCTTTATTCTCTTCTTCACTTCGCCCCTTTACCACTGGCAATCTACCCACATGGTATATGTCCATTTTATGCAGTGCATCTTCCAGAAACTCGTCCGGATATGCTACGAGCACTTCCTTTGTGCACATTAGGCGTACTTTTCGATAAACCGACCCTTCTTCTCTTTGCTTTTCCAAGTCCATTAAGGTCGTTATTCCTACCAGCCTACCCACTTTATCCACGACTGGATAGGCTATATGTCCGGTTCTATCAACGAAATAAAGTGCTTCTTTCACTGTTGTATCTACCGAAATTGTCTGCACATCTTCTATATATGCATCTTTTACTCTTATCCCTTCGAGTAAATCCACCATGAATTCACGTCTATGTGCTGGTGATTCCTTTCTCGTTTTTACTTGTTTCTCGTATATTGTCCATCCACCGGAAAGCGCATAAGCCACTACCGAAGTGAGCATCAACGGCACCAGCAGACTGTAACTACCCGCCATCTCAGAGATCATTAATATTGCTGCAATAGGCACTTTCGCCGCACCAGCAAAGAAAGCAGCCATTCCTACAAGCACAAAAGCTGACATCGTTGGCCCCGCTATTATTTCAGGGAAGAAAAAGTGTGATACCCCCGCAAACAGCCCACCTAGCATTGCCCCTATAACTAATGAAGGTGCAAAAACACCGCCACTTCCTCCTGAACCTATGGTAAACGAGGTAGCAAATATCTTTGCAATAGCAACGATAAGTGTTAGTTCCACCAATTCAAATAGTGGCAAGTCAACACCTGTGGCGGTCATATCCAGGGTTGTCTGAATGGCGCCGTATCCCATGCCAAGTATCCCATCCAACGCCTGTGGGTTCCAGTAGCCAATTAGTAATACGAGAACGCCAACCAAAACACCACCAACAGCAGGTTTTAGATGATTCGGAATCGCTAATCCATTGAACATATCCCGTGTCGCATAGAATACTTTAATATAGAAAATGCCCAAGGCTGCGCATACAATACCCAAAATCGCAAAAAAAATCAGTTCACGAGGCTGCGTGAAGATATAAGGCGAAGTATCAAATATGGGCTCCCAACCGATAAATGGAAAAGAGCAGAATACCGCGTATCCGACTACCGAAGAGACGACCGCGGGAATCATGGATTCCATCTCAAAATCTCGTTTATATAGCATTTCTATGCCGAACAAAGCACCTCCAAGCGGTGCTTTAAATATGGCTCCGATGCCCGCAGCAGCACCACAAATCATCATCATCCTCCTATCTCTTTCGCTAAACTTCAACCGAGAAGCGATGAGAGATCCAAATCCGCCTCCTATCTGCGAAATCGGACCCTCCCTTCCCGCACTTCCGCCTGAGCCAATAGTGATGGCCGAGGCGATTGTCTTGATCAGAGGCACACTTCTTCTTATCTCGCCTCTTTTGTTGTGAAATGCATCAATCACTGCATCCGTTCCATCGCCCTCGGCTTCAGGTGTAAATGTATAGATAATCAATCCGGCAATAAGCCCTCCAAGTGCGGGAATCAGTGCAAGCACCCATAAACGAAATGGAGCGGTGGGTAGAGGAAGAAGGTGTATATCCGGCTCGCCAGCCGGAGAAGTGAGCTGAAACCCGGCGAGATAACCCAAGAAAAAATCATTTGATATTTGTAGCAACAGATAAAAGGCAAATGCTCCGAGTCCTGCCACTATACCTATTATTATACTCCAGAACACCCATCTCGGTATGTATTTCAGCTCTTTTGTGCTAAACTCTTCCATCCCCGCCATTCTTTATCCCTTATTCTTTAAAAATCTTGATATTAAAGCATGTCATCTATGGGAGATAATTTTAATTTTCGACGCCATAAAAGCATTTTCTTCAGTATCCCGGATGCTTACTTCTGTCCTCTTGTGGTCAGGGCCAAAAGGTATAAACGATGTTACATTGTAGCAGAAGAACTACGATACGATTGAAAATTATATGATTTCGCTTGCTAGCTCACCCCCTCAACTTTGGTTTTGCCCGGCCTTTAAGTTTACGAATGTACCTCTATGATACTTTACATTTGGTTATTATTGTAGCATGTAAAGATAAACTTGACGATGAGGGTCACTACGGTATAGCCTGAAAATTTATTATATTGGCTAAAAGTGGGAACTACTTATGTATTTGCATTCATAGTTAATAAATAGTGTTGTTAGGCTGAAAATGTACCGAATAGAAAACCTGTTTAATCCAAAGAGTGTAGCAGTGATTGGAGCAACCGAACGAGAAGGTACCATTGGCCGACAATTAACGAAGAATCTCCTTTTAGGCAAGGATATGAGAAACGTGTATGCAGTTAACCCAAATAAAGACACAGTTTTGGGGCTAAAGTGTTTTCCAAGCATAACAGAAGTACCAGAACATGTTGATTTAGCAGTTATAGCAACTCCCGCTAAAACTGTACCTGAGATAGTCAACGAATGTGGTCAAAGTGGTGTTGATGGAGCTGTTATAATTTCAGCGGGCTTTAGGGAAATAGGAGAAGAAGGCGAAAGGTTAGAAGATGAAATAAACCAATTTCAGGAGAAACATGGTCTCCGAATACTTGGTCCTAATTGTCTTGGATTCGCCAGACCTCACGCTGGTCTTAACGCAACCTTTTTGAGAAATAACCCAAAACCCGGCGAAATCGCCTTTATCTCGCAGAGCGGTGCTTTAGGCACTGCGATATTAGATTGGGCGGTAAGCACTCATGTAGGCTTTAGCATGTTCGCTTCTTTGGGTTCCATGTTGAATATCGATTTTGGGGATTTAATAGATTATCTTGGAAGAGACCCTTACACGAGGAGCATAGTCATTTATATGGAGGGGGTAGGTTCTGCGAGGAAATTCATTAGCGCAACCAAGGGATTCGCGAGAACTAAACCGATCATTGTCCTTAAGCCCGGAAAATACTTGGAAAGTGCCAAGGCTGCACGATCCCATACGGGTGCATTGGCGGGGAATTATGAGGTTTACGCTGCTGCGTTTAAGAGGGGAGGTGCAGTGCACGTGGATGAAATTGAAAATCTCTTCAATTGCGCGAGTGTTTTAGATTCGAGGTATCTCCCAGCAGGGCCACGCTTAGCCATCATCTCTAACGGCGGTGGACCCGGCGTTATGGCTACCGATTCCGTTATTGATAACGGAGGAGAAATAGTTGAACTTTCGGATGAATTGAAAATGACCTTGGGGAAATTCCTTCCACCATACTGGAGCAATGGGAACCCGATAGATTTATTAGGAGATGCAGATGTCGAAAGGTACGATAAAACTATAAGGGCCTGCATACGCGATCCGGAGGTTGATGGCATCATAGTGATTTATACACCTCAAGGGACAGCACAACCAAGAGATTTAGCTAAAAAGGTTATAAAAATAGCAGAAAAGAAACTTATACCAATCCTAACTGTATGGATGGGCGAAAAAGGAGTAGAGGGAGCAAGGAAACTTTTTTATGCTCACAATATACCCACGTTTTCAACTCCAGAAAAAGCTATTAGAACTTATATGTACATGTATAAGTATAAGCGAAACCTTGAACTTCTATACGAAACCCCGGAAGAACTACCCGTAGATCTTTCTCCTCCTAAGAGCCACCTAAAGCTCATGATACAAAAAGTTGTTGGAGAAGGAAGGACCGTTTTAACCCAGGACGAGGTAGATAAATTCCTGGATGCTTACGGAGTTCCTAGAGCAGAAAGTTACCTTGTCAAGAACGTGGACGAAGCAGCTATGGCTGCTTCTCGAGTTGGATTTCCTGTTGTGCTCAAGGTAGTGTCGCCAGATATAGTACATAAAATAGATATTGGTGGAGTAATCCTAGGCGTTAACTCCGAGGATACACTTAGAACCCAATACCAAAATCTCATAGAATCCGTCCAGAAAGCTGCGCCCTATGCCAAGATATATGGCGTTTACGTTCAAAAGATGAAAAAATTTGATTATGAGTTAATTCTTGGAGCAAGAAAAGATAGAGATTTTGGAGCTGTAATATTGTTTGGTCATGGAGGGACAGGCGTAGAGTACTTCCGGGATTTTTCGATAGCGCTCCCTCCTTTAAATCAAACCCTAGCTCGAAGAATGATGGAGGAAACGAAGATATATCGAGCGCTTTCCAAGGGTTTAAGGAACGTGTCCCCTGTAGATATAAGGGTTTTAGAGGAGGTTGTGGTGAAATTCTCAAATCTGATCGTAGATTTCCCTGAAATTGCTGAAATGGAGATAAATCCGCTTGCTGCTTCAAAAGATACGATTTATGCTCTTGACGCCAGGATGGTGCTAGATCCCGAAGCTCTTAAAATTACGGATCGCTATACGCACTTAGCTATCCTACCCTACCCAATAAAGTACGTTGTTCCGTGGCGGCTTAAAGATGGAACTGAGGTGATACTCAGGCCCATTAGGCCTGAAGACGAGCAGATAGAACATAAATTGATTAAAGGGTTATCTAATGAGACAAGCAGGTTTAGATTTTTCGGTATAATTAAGGAGTTATCTCACAAGGATTTAGTTCGTTTTTGCAACATAGATTACGATAGGGAAATGGCCATCATAGCGGAGGTTCGCGAAGGTGAAAAAAAGAAAGAGATCGGAGTGAGCCGATTAATTTTGGAACCGGGCAGAAAGCGAGGAGAATTCGCAGTTGTTGTAACTGATGAATATCAAGGGAAAGGTTTAGGAACCAAACTAATAGATCTGCTTATCGAGATAGCAAATGAAAAAAATCTTGATAGTATTTACGGAATAATTCTTCCTGAAAATAGTGTGATGATCCAATTATGCGAAAAAATGGGCTTCACTATTAAACGCTCTGGGGAAGAAGTTATAGCAAATTTAAACCTAACCCTTTGATTAAACAAGATATTGAGCTTCAAAGTAACTATCTCAAAGGGTTTCAAGGTCCACTCTATTCTTTGCCCAGGAACTTGATTTCCCTCATGAGGTCGGTCCTGGAAATGATACCTTCCATCTGTCCTCCTTTCATAACAATCAAGCGACCTACGTTTTTGGTGGACATTAATATAAGAGCATCGGAGGCATCCGCATCCGGTCCGATTGTGATTATCTCTCTTTTCATAACCTCCTCGACCCTGGTAGTGTCTCGCTTCGAGGCAGGTATTTGTCGGACGTCTCCAAAGGTTATCACACCAAGTACCGGAGAACTCTGTTCTTCTTGCACCGGATAGCCTATGTGTTTGGTTCTAAACATTACATCTACCAAGTGATTGAGCGTCATGTCTGGAGGCACATAGACAACATTCGGGACTGCGGTCATAACATCCCGGGCCTTAACGCCTTCCAGAGTGACCGAAATGATCGTTGCCTGCTCTTCTCCCGAAGCACCAAAGTAGATGAAGATGGCTATGAGTATTAACCATACTCCCCCGGGCAATGTTAGTAACCCGAAAAGACCCATAGCAAATGCAAAGCTCTTACCCACTACAACTGCCTTCTTTGTCGCATCTATATATGACATACGCGTAGCGAACCACGCACGCAATATCCTTCCTCCATCCATGGGAAAAGCGGGAATAAGATTGAAGAGACCAAGGATTACGTTGTAAAATGCGATTATACCCACGACTATGAGGGTAGCATCCTTGAGTGTCACTCCTGATGCCGCCAGATTTACCGGACCGAAGATGTAGTAAATAGCAGAGGCAAGGGCGCCGATACTCAGGCTGAAGGCGGGGCCAGCAGCCGAAATCTTTGCTTCCATTCTCGGGTCTTTGGGTATCTCTTCCATCTGTGCCACGCCACCGAGTACGAACAGGGAGATGCTCCGTATTTTTGACCCATAACGCCTTGCCACGAAGGAGTGACTGAGCTCGTGAAAGAGCAGAGTGGCGAAAAAAAGAACAGACACAATGGCGCCCAACAGGTACTTTAGCCAGGTCGAAATATTTAAGCCTCCAAAACCCAAGATTATGCCGAATATTGTAATATCATTAACCGCAAAAACCCAGATAAAAAGTAGTAGTATTATAAGAAATGAGAGGTGCAGCTTTATAGGTATACCACCGATACTGCCAATTCGGTAAGACCACTTCATTTTCTTTTTAATACCTCCAGAGGTTTTAAATCAATAAGCTGTTCAACGAGCTCTTTAACCCTTCTTATCTTCGCATCGCCCTTTATCCTCGCCTTCCCAAATACCGCATCCACCTTCTCCATCGTCTTGAGTGTATCATCCGCAACGAGAATAACCGGCACACCTTTCTCTTCTGCTTTTCCAAGCATCGTTGCCGGCGGTTCTAAATGCCCGGTCAGCAGAAGGCACTTTATATTCCCCGTCTCCAGTGCTAGATTTTGCAAATCCGCCCGGTCTCCACCGGTTATCAATGCCGCTTGCCTCACACTCCTGAAATATTTCAATGCTGATGGCGGGGACATCGCACCTATCAAGAACTCCTCGATAATTACATCTTCCTTTGGCTTAACAAGCCATTCGCCATTCAGTGCCTCACCAAGTTCACTGACAAACAAGCCGGCAAGTAGAGGGTCGTAAGGCAGCGTACCAAGCATTTCCATTCCGTTCCGTTTTAAGAATCTTTCAGCGATATCCTTGACGTACGCCTTCTTGTAGCCCGCGAGCTGATTGAACAGAACGAACTTAAGCCGTTCGCCAAAAAGTTCTCTTGCAGTAAGAATCCCATCAATGACGAAATCGCTCGTGTATTTCACCACCATGAGACTCTTTAAATCCAGCAAGGATGAAACGTCCAGATCACTGAGGCCCAGCGCTCTTCCAACTTTATACTCAACTGCACCCTCCACAAGGACAACATCCTTACCCTCTGAGAGTCTCTTATATGAATTCATAACTCTTTTCTTTAACGCTACTGGGTCCGCGAAACAAACAAATTCCGCATATGGTCTGTCAAGCTTGACCGGGCATATATCTCCCATATTGTCTCCGGTATTCAACACGCTCGCCGTATTGTGCGCGTCTTCATCAACTAATTCGTTGCTTATCCGGGTGGTGCCCACGCAAAAAGGTTTGAAATAGCCGACTTTAAATCCTTTTTCACGCAGTATTAGCCCCAGAGCTATTATCAACGCGCTCTTTCCTGAATATTCTTCTATGGATGATACAAGTAGGCTTTTCATTTCCTCTCTCCCATAATCATTTTAAAATCTATTGCATAACAACCTTTGCCGTGCTCAAAGACCTTAATTGGATTTAAATCCGCTTCAAGTATCTCTGGGAAGTCCATACTAATTTGTGAAAATCTGAGCAAAACATCCACCAACGAATTTATATCTGACATCGGCTCTCCTCTTACACCCCTCAATATCCTATATGCCTTAACACTTTTAATCATTTCTATTGCATCTTCCTTACTCAGTGGTGCAATCCTGAACGAAACGTCTTTGAAGACCTCAACATAAATCCCCCCCAGTCCAAACATTATCAAAGGTCCAAAATGCATGTCTCGCTTCATACCAACGATTACCTCCTTCCCGCCTTCGATCATCTGCTGAACAAGAATACCTTCTATTCGCCTTGCACTTGTGTATTTCTCAGCCCGGTGCATGATTTTAAAAAACGTTTCTTTTACCTCTTCTCGTCTCACGTTCAGCTTTACACAACCCACGTCCGTTTTATGAACTATATCAGGGGAAACAATTTTCATACTCACGGGATAGCCTATCCTGTCTGCGATTTCAAGTGCTTCTTCTGCCGTTTCTGCTTTACCATACGAAGGCGCGGGTATTCCATAGGCTTCTAACACTTTAAATCCCTCAACACCTATACCCATTTTTGCCTCTTTTCTCTCTCGGAGTTCTATCAACTTCTCAATGGCTTTCCTATCAACTTTGGAGTAAGGTGGTGGAGCAGATACTTTCTCCCTGCTCTCGCGATATTTATCGACTGCGCAGAGTGCTTTTACCGCCCGTACAGGGTCGAAGTAGTTTGTGATTCCGTGCTTTTTAAACCGCTCCAACGGTTGCATGACCGTCTCACCACCCATAAACACCGGAATAATCGGCTTCTTATCGTTTAATTCCAGAACATAATCCCCTGCTTTATCAAATTCTATCGGCGCAGTGGGAGAAAGTATGGCGATTATTGCACCTACGTTTTCATCGGCTGACACGACACCCAGAGCGTTTTTGAATTTTTCCGCATCTGCATCCCCCATCACATCAACGGGATTATAAAAATTCGCAACATGCAAATCACAGAGTTTTTCCATCGTTTCTCTATCAAAAGGAGCAAGTTCAAGCCCATATTCCTCTATTGCATCGGCAGCCATAACACCCGGACCACCTGA
Source organism: Candidatus Methanophaga sp. GoMg3.2 (assembly GCA_013180565.1). Next base: position 14,689 of record QBUN01000398.1, read on the forward strand.
ATTGGTTACAATCGCTATTCCGCCCTTTACGTCACGAATTCTTGATAGGGTGAGCGAGAAATCAAACAAATCCTCTATCGAATTCACTTCGACCACTCCGGCTTGCTGAAATGCCGTGCTGAAAGCTTCTGAACTGCCTGCTATGCTCCCGGTATGGCTCGAAGCAGCTTTTGCTCCTGCTTCTGTTCTCCCGCTTTTCATCACAACCACCGGCTTTGTTTTCGTGACATGCCTCACAACATCCATAAATCGCCTTCCTTCCCT
>QBUN01000132.1 GCA_013180565.1 Candidatus Methanophaga sp. GoMg3.2
TTTTCTCGAAGAGAACTTTACTTTCTTAGCACAGGTTCTTTCTTTAGAAAGATTAATAAGTGTATTGATATGAGAGGGATGTTTGATGGAGAAGCAGAAAAACTTTTGTATATGAGGTTGTGATAAAGAAAGTTATAAGTTGGTTCAAATAATATATAAAAAGGTGATATGGAGGGCGGTAATTAAAGCAAAAGTGATGGATAGTATGTATTAATGACTGCTTTTTATAATATCAAATGCAACTTAATCCAGGTGATAAGTATGGCGATAAGGATAAAGGCGAGATATGAGAATGACATGTTGAAACCTTTGGAGAAGTTGGAATTGGAAGAAGGAGAAGAAGTGGAGATAGAGGTGAAGAAAGCATCGGTAGAAGAGTTCCATGGAAAAATGAGAATTGACAAAGAAATTGCGGATGAAATAATAGAGATGGAGATATGGGATTAAAGCTCAGAGAATTACCGGCCACTGAAGAAATATTCATAGATGCGAACATATTCTTATATTCGGCATTTAAACATCCTGTTTTTGGAAACAAGTGCAAAAATTTTCTTATCCGTATAGAAAAAGAGGAAATAAAGGGCTATACTTCTGATTTTGTGCTGAATGAGATTTTTCACAAACTAATGATTGCCGAGATTGTCAAGAAATTTGGGATAGCGGCAAAACAAGTTGTCAGATTTGTTAAGAAAAAGCCAGAAGTAATTGCGGAACTTGAGACAGTTTGGACAGAGATGGAGATCATAAAAGGGTTTAATATATCCATTTTGAACGGGTCGCTATTCCCTGACTTCATTAAAATATCCAAAATGTATTGGTTAATGGCTACGGATGCTTTTCATGTTGCGACAATGAAGAAACATGGAATAACAAACATCGCCACAAACGATCCCGATTTTGAACGGGTGAACGGGACAAAGGTTTGGAAGCCTTAAAGAAGGTGATTGAAAATAAATCCGTGAAATGAGTAAGGAGTAAGGAGTGATGGGTGACGAGTGATAAGTATTGGGTATCAGGTAACACATCCCGACCACACATTACCGATCGCAGATCGCATGGGTAACTTGTCGCAAATCACATATCACAAATTACAGAGAAATGAGGAGTCATAAGGATTTGGATGTTTGGAAAAAGAGTATGGATTTGGTGGATAGCATTTATAAAGTTTCTAAATCATTTCCAAATGAGGAACTTTATAGTTTAACAAATCAGATGAGAAGAGAAGAGAAGAGCGGCAATTTCTGTTCCTTCGAACATTGCAGAAGGAGCAGCAAGAGGTTCCAAAAATGAATTTATTCAATTTACGAAAGTTAATAAACGGCTTAATATATTCTTTAAAAAGGAGAGAGAAGTAATGGGTAATGAGTAACCGGTCACAGATTACATATTACATATTACCGCCCGCAGGGCGTGAGGCTATCATCCACAAGTAATCTTAGCTGGAAGAGCGATAAATGATTATATGCCAACGCATGTGGCAGAAATGACAATTAAAGGGTTGAATGAAGTTGGTAAAGTTATAAAAGGTTCGAAAGTGTTAATAATGGGTTTGACATACAAGGAGAATGTGCCGGATACGAGGGAATCGCCGGTTAAGGAGATAGTAAAGGAGTTGAAGGAGTTTGGAATTGATGCATATGGTTATGATCCTTTACTCAGCAAGGAGGAGATAGAGGGGTTTGGTGTGAAGGCATTGGATGTGTTGAAAGAGAAGATGGACGGTGTGATTGTGGCAGTGGCGCATGATGAGTTCAAGAAAATGAAGTTGGATGAGATAAAGAAGTTCATGAATGAGAAACCTGTACTGATAGATGTAAGAGGGATGTTTGATGAAGCAGTAGCAAAAGGAAAGGAGTTTTACTATAGAGGGTTGTGATGCTTAAAATAAAGCATTTACGGAAAGAACAACTCTTCTCGAAGAGAACTTTACTTTCTTAGCACAGGTTCTTTCTTTAGAAAGAAAGTGTATTTTAATGTGTAATGATATAAAGACAAACATAGAGGCGAAAAGATAAAAGATGACGCTATACGTAGAAATCACGAAAGGGGGGTATTTATCAATTCCAAAGCGAATCGTCGAGAAGATGCGGTTGAGGGCAGGCATGCGGTTTAAATTGTTGGCGGGCGAGGATGATGTTCTGGTTTTAAGGCTTGTGCGTGAAGAAGATGTCGAAAGCCAGATAAATGGGGGTTCTTTGTTGCTACAGCAAGAGGCGCTAAAGAACATTTGGGATAGCGAAGAGGAAGATGTCTACGAACTATGATCGTGGTGATGTCGTTATCGTCCCATTTCCATTCGTGACCTCAGAAGGCGCAGCGCAGAAGGCACGACCAGCGTTGATTATCTCGGACAATTCGATTGAAAGGCGTTTTGAGGATCTGATCATGGTCGGAATAACCTCTCGAATTGTAGAAGATCTAAAAGAGACAGAATATAAGATTGTGGATGGAACAGAAGCTTTTAAGTCTTCTGGTTTGGCAAAGACATCGGTAGTCCGATGTGAATATATCATGACTCTGCCACGCAGACTCGTTGCGAGAAGGTTGGGACATTTACATGATGAAATAATGATGGAAGTCGATAAAAAACTAAAGCTAAGTTTGGGAATAGAGGATTAAGAGTTAAATAGAAAAAAAATGAAGGCATTAGTAACTGGCTGTGCAGGCTTTATTGGAAGCCACTTGGTGGATAAATTGTTAGACGAAGTAATCGGAAAGGGTTTACGCTACGTTGGCTTGCCTTAAACTTTTTTGCAAGCAAAAACCGTTACTAAAATTGCTTACGGCATTTTTTGTGTCGCAAAAAGAAATGAAGAAACCTTTTCTTTCCAAGAAAAGGTTTACCAAATAAAGATTTTCTTTTAGCACAGGTTTTCTTTTATAAAAAGAAAAAGTGTATTGATGTGAGAGGGATGTTTGATGAAGCAGCAGCAAAAGGGAAGGGGTTTTATTATATGGGGTTGTGATGCTTAAAAAGAAAGCGTTTACGGAAAGAACAACTTTTCTCGAAGAGAACTTTACTTTCTTAGCACAGGTTCTTTCTTTAGAAAGATTA
>QBUN01000131.1 GCA_013180565.1 Candidatus Methanophaga sp. GoMg3.2
CTGCATGCAACTTTGTCATCACTACTTCCAGCGCAGAAAGGTTATATTCACTGTGTAGATCCACCGGAATACCACGTCCATTGTCTGTTACTGTCACTGAGTTATCAGGATGGACAATCACCGCAATAGCGGTGCAGAACCCTATTATCGCTTCGTCTACGCTGTTATCTATCACTTCGTTTACTAAATGATGAAGACCGCGGGTACCGGTGTCACCGATATACATAGCAGGTCGTTTTCGCACTGCCGCTAAGTCTTTTAGCACCTGTATGTCCTTAGCACTGTAGCTTTCTTCCATTATACTTATAATAAGATATGCGATACATTTAAATAAAACTTTGTACTCTAAGAGGAATGTATTGCGGAGGTTGCCGAGTGGACAAAGGCGTGAGGTTCAGGGCCTCATCCTGCAGGGGTTCGGGAGTTCGAATCTCCCCCTCCGCATAATTCACGAGACCCGAAGCCTGCCACACCTATTTGCCGTTTCCACAATGAACCGCTTTTCCGCTGTCACCATTTATATACTCTCATTCAAGCACTTTTTCGCAACAGGATATATCTCTTTCATCTCCGTTTCTGATGCTATGCCAACTGTTATTGAGACGGCATATCTATATAGTCACAGACCCCGTTTTCGAAAAACGGGGCATCCCTGGCTGTTAGTTTCCCATCTATTCATAAATTTATGAACTCCTCCACGCTAAGCCTCGCCTCTTTTATGATTGCTTTTAATGTCCCTTTTGGAATATCAATCCCAGGATGATTTGGAATTGTAGTTCTTCTTTTTGTGATTGGATTATACCAGATTTCATGACTTCCTTTCGCTTGTCTGTCAAATACGAATCCTGCTTTCTTTAGCTTCTTAATAACCTTCTCTTGTGGTGAGGGATGGTAATCTCGTCATATGGTCACATTTATCGGTATCTTAACCTCTTGAATAACTTTTCTTGATGGCTCAATCTCAAAGGGTAAAGGGTCGCCATGCTCAATATAAGACTCAATAAGTTTTCTTGCTACATCTTGTGCTATTTCCATCGTCTCTGCTATCGTCCTCCCCTGAGCGACGAGTCCTTGGAGGGTATGACTCGTTGCAAGATAGCCCCCTTCTTCCAATTCCTCTATTTTTATGGATATGAGAGTTTCAGACACTTTTATCACCTCGAAGTTTTTTAAGTTTACCTTTAATTATGTTATATATTCTTAAAAAGCTTTTATTGTATGTACTTCATCCAGTGGTTATATCCACAACCAGCGCATTTAACCTCTATGTCTATTAGATTTCCTTCTTCGTCACGTTCCTCCGCTACTACAATTAACGACATTTTTCCACAGTTAGGGCATTGGCCAAATCCTGACGCCATTTTATATCCTCCTCCAATATACAAGCCCAAACCACTCCACACCCGAATGAATTCGGGTGCATCCACAGGGGACGTCGAGAGATATTTGTTTTATTTTATGAGTTTGTTATTTAAAGTGTTTTGTATAACGTTCTTGGACTTTGCGAGACCATCGCAGACAATTTGGACTATGTGAAACAAAGTCGCAAAGCCAGTGTTAGGCGCACCACCTAAGATCAGTGTCTAAGTTGCCAAAGAATCCAAAAATCCTCATTACTCAAGAGTTCTCTAGCCTGGTTAAACTCGTAAAGCCATTTCAAGCCATCGCATGCCGTTTTCGATGAGAAAAGAGTAGTAAGCCATGGCTTTAATGTGGCCATAGCTTCTGGCAGCAAGAGTGTTCCAATTGAGAAGACTAGTCCAATTGTAACTTCAAGCCATTTGACCTTGAGTTCATGTTTTTTTTCTTAAAAATCACTTCTAGCTTCTTCACGCCATATGATACTTCTTTGACCCATTCGACTAAAGTATCAGTAGACTCTGACTGACTATTAAGTAGGTTTCCTAAGCTATCTGTATAAAGCTCAAACTTTTCAGGATTATTTTGGACTGTTTCAACGTAGTCTTCAACTCTTGCTCCCAACAGCCATGGTATTGCCATGAGTTGAACATCCATGTTTGTCCGATCCTCTTGGGCTATTGCAGTTTGCAGCTCGTGGTAGCCATATCCAGATCCAGGAATTTGGACAATGTTCTTAGATTCACGATAGTGGAATGTCCCTAGCTTTTCAAAGCTTATGTAATTCTCATCCTTATAGTTGATGCGTGATGGCCGGAGGGTTGTCAACCCGGCACGGAGAGCGGAATCAAGCGTCGTTGCAAGAGAAATAAAATCGATGGGTATCCATAGTTCATTGATATCCTCCCAATAGATAAACTGATGACTTAGAAATAATACACGTTTTGGAAACAAACAACTATATCTTGCTCTTAGCTCGAACATGGGATCATCTGGAGTCCATGTATGGAAGTTTAGGGGATCGTACATTCTCTCAGCAACTATTCTTGGAGGAGCAGTTGCCTTATGGGAATCGAGTATTGAGGTATACATGTCCTCCATTTTTGGTAGAATTCACTCCACTAGCTTTAGTTTGACTTTTTATGAACAACTGTACATGATCCTCATTCATTGCCATGTCAATAATCTCAATATCCAGCTCTTTACAGGTTTCCCTGATAATTTCTTTTGTCGCTTCAGCAACTTCACCCTCCAATACATTCCCGCAATACTTCGGCGAACATCACAGCCAGACAAACACATTTAATGTACTACACACCCAAGATATATAATTATACAAGATATGGGCTGGGACAGCTATTGGGGATATTACAAACCCACGAAACCGAAAGAAGTAAAAGAAGGCATAACGGCAAAGAGCAAACGAGGCGCAATTGGTGAGACATGGTGGTCAAAACGATGGATTGCCGTGCTCGAATCATTTGATATGGGTGCAAGGCTAACCCGAGGACGCTCTTATGCTCGTAAGGGCCAGGTAGTCTCAATTGACGTCCAGAAAGGCATAGTTACCGCTAAGGTTCAAGGTACGCGATCAAAACCTTACAGCGTTAGAATACAATTGAATCCGATTTCTGAACATGATTGGGAGAAAGTAACAGAAGCAATGGCATCAAAAGCGATATTTGCAG
>QBUN01000130.1 GCA_013180565.1 Candidatus Methanophaga sp. GoMg3.2
GATGAGGAATTGATAAGGGACGGGATAAATCCGGGGTCTACCGCGGATATAATAGCAGCCGCGTTGTTTATTGCTATTCTTGGTGGGTTAAGATTTTAGTGGTTGTTATTCTCCGATACAAATTGTGAGGATATAATTCCAACAGTAGAAACCGCCTTCGAATATTCAAGCAGGGATGTACAATCGAATATCCGAGAGGGTAAATGGACTTTCAGGACCTGACCAGCCATTTAACATGTGATACAGTCCAGCGATACTTATAACAAATTCTTGCGATATTTATGGAATAGTCAACCACGAAGACGTGATCAGGTATAGACACAAAAAGAGCGGTGAACAAGAATACAAGTGTAATCGGTGCGAAGCGCAATTCAATAGAAGAAAATGGACACCATTAGAAGGTCTTCGCACGCCGATCTACGTTATCGTGATGGCGATGGCCATGTACATGTGTGGTGTGGGTGTGGGAATGATTGCTGCGGTTACTGGAAAACAGGAGAAAACAGTGGGGCGATGGATACGGCGGATAGTGCCGCACTGCGAGCTACTGATAGAACATGAGTTGAGTAAGCGAAATCACAGCTTCCGTTCCTTGTATTTGCAAATGGAGGAACTATAGAGCTATCTGTGGATAAAGAAGACAAAAGTGAGGATTTGGACGGGGATCGACACGGTAACGAGGTTGTTCATTGCTTTTTACATCGGTGATAGAAATTTATAATTTCGTCAGGCCACATATGAGTTTGACGCTCGGCAAGGGCAAAGGGAAGCAAAAACGTTAAATACAATTAAATGTAAGCTTTTATCATGGCACACAAGAGTATAACACTATCTGAAACTACCTATAACGTTTTGGAGAAGTTAAGGGGCGAGAAGGAAAGTATTAATGATGTGATAGTGAGATTAACAAAAAGATTGGATTTGGTTGAATACGTTGAATCAACAGATTTCCCAGAAGAACTCGCAGATAAGATTGAAGATGTTTACAATGAGAGGGGGAAAATATCCGGAAGGGAGGTAAAATTTTGATGGTCTGTTTGGAAACAGATTTCCTCATAGCTCTGATTAGGAAAGACAAATACGCTTTGAAAAAGCTTAGAAATCTGCTTGCAGAGGGTGAAAGAATAACCACAACGCCAATAAACGCTTCTGAACTTTTTAAGGGTGCTTATCTTTCTGAAAGAGTTGATGAGAATCTTAAAGCAGTCAGTGGGATTCTCGATAGGTTAAAATTACTCGATTTTACTTTCAGAGCGGCAAAGCATTACGGCGAGATTTATTCTGAGCTTAAAGAAAAGGGCGAATTGATAGGTGATATGGATATTTTGGTAGCAAGCATAACTCTGGCAAGCAATGAAAAATTAATTACGATGAATATCAAGCATTTTAATAGAATAAAAGGGTTAGAAATAGAGAATTTGTAAGCTTTTTGCTTTTTGCTTCTATTTATTTAGCATCAGCCACTCGTTTGGTTATCGCTATATCCACATTAGAAGGTTCCGGCTCGCCCGAAGGATGATTATGCACCATAATAATTGCTAATAGCTTCGCAAGGTTGACGTTCTCAGCACCTTGTTTTACCAGCATCTCTCTCGGTCTCTCTTCTACAATCCAGTTTCTTATCGACTTTGTCTTCCTCGGTTTCTCTAATTCCGATTTCATATGTACTGTACTGATTAATAGGGAGTAAAAGATATAGATAAGCAAAGGTGGTTGGATGAAATTTCAGAAATATTCTAAAATCTGTTTCGTGCCGTTCTTTGTTTCTGGATCCATGACAAGTTTCAATTCTTTCCGAAGTCTTTTTTCATGCAAATCCTTAAGTACGGGATATAACCTTTGAAATCCCTCCAAGAAATTAAAATAGAAGTTGCTGATAACATATGCAGAGAAATTACAGAGGTGATGTTAAGTGAGAGAAATATATGTTTATAGGTAGCAATTGGAAAAACACGGAATTTTTGATTTTCTCTATAGCTAAACATAAGGATTATAAACTCGCGCCTCCTTGAATCCTCCATTTTCCTTTATCAACTTCAGACCGCCGGTTTTCATTTGTATATCTAAATCATCTACCGGCGTGAATACTATTACTTTACCCCGCTCATAATCCCACTTCATCAATATCCCGAGCCCAAGGATTTCGCTCTCATCGCTACGGAAAAGCCCCATTATTGTGCCTTCTTCCAGCGTCCATGCCAGAGCAGGCGGGTCAAAAACTCTGCTCTTAGCAGTGCTGAAATATCTGTTATACGCCACTTCACGCAGTGCTTTTCGCTCGTCCCTCGATCTGCGCCTCACTTCACTTGACACCGGCAGCTTAATGACCTTCATATTTAGATCTGTTAGTATATGCCCCAATCTCTCCTCGCGCTCTATCGCGATGACAAGGGTAGGCGTTATCGCTTTTATCTCATATAACTTGAACCGCTTCGCATCTTCTCCCTCTATCCATCCTGTTGAGTCCACAATAATAACATCAGCCCCTAATTCTTTCGCTTTCTGCACAGCAGCCGCAGCGCCTTTTACACAATCATGCGTACACAGGTTAGGAGAAGTAGTGCCAACAAAGTAGAGGCTGTGAACCGGCACTTCCGAAAGCGTTCTTAGCTCCTTTTCCTGTATTCCCATCCCTATGCAGCATGGCGGTCCTATATCGCTTTGACCCACATCGGTATCAACAACCGCTACTTTTAATCCTTGTGCGAAAAAAACGTTTGCAATAGAAGTAACAGCATAAGTCTTTCCCACATCTACGCCACCGAGCATGAAAATGACTACTGGCTTTTGCTCTTGTCTTAACGCATCCTCTACCGCCTCTTCAATAGCTTGCTTCATCTTTGCGCCTAAACCTAAACCTAAACCTAAACCTAAAAATTATTTTTATTTCTTTTAATTTCTGTGAGAACTAATTTGATAGGTACGTATTATATTATTTTTACCGGTGTCTATATTTTTGTCTTTGAAAATAGGTGATGTATCAAATAAATGGAGGGGGCAGAAAAAGAAGAGATTATGGGGCGATGTGCCGAGATGCTTGAA
>QBUN01000129.1 GCA_013180565.1 Candidatus Methanophaga sp. GoMg3.2
CGCAAAATCTTCGATTCCGATATATGAAGCTAGAAAAAGTTCTTTCTGAGTGTCCCGTATCCCTACACCTCAGGACCGTTACACATAGGTCATGGCAGAACATATACATTAGGTGATATAATAGCGCGATTTAAGCGATTGCAGGGCTATAACGTGCTATTCCCTATGGCGTTCCACGTTACCGGAACGCCGATTTTAGCGATTGCCGATAGTATTGCGAAAGGTGAAGAGACGGTCGTGGCGCGATATAACGATTACATCGCGATATATGAAGGTGCGGCAAAGGTAAAAGCGATAGTCAGTAGCTTTGGCAAGCCGGAAAACGTTGCGAATTTCTTCGCCGATCGTATCTCAGACGACTTTAAGAGGATGGGGTATTCCATAGACTGGCGGAGGAAGTTCAATACCACAGAGCCTATGTACAACAAGTTCATCGAATGGCAATTTAAAAAGCTTTACGATAAGGGCGTAATAACGAAAGGGAAATACCCTATTACTTATTCTATTGACGATAAATCTGCAGTTGGAGAGGACGACATAGAAGATGGCGATATAACTAAAGTAACGACTATTGAACATACGACCATAAAGTTCAAACTTTCTGACATGGATTCTTACCTGGTCGCAGCAACGCTACGTCCCGAAACCATATTCGGCGTTACTAACCTCTGGATCAACCCTGCGGCACGATATGTTAAGGTAAAGGTAGGGGGCGAGTTCTGGATAGTATCACGAGAAGCCGCAGAGAAATTAGGCTATCAGCGAGAAGAAATTGAAGCTTTCGATGAACTACCGGGTGAATATTTCTTGGGTAAGCACGTTAAGACGCCAATAGGCAATAGGGAAGTGCCTATTTTACCTGCGAGCTTCGTTGATGCGGATGTAGGCACTGGCGTGGTCTATTCTGTTCCGGCACATGCGCCCTATGATTATATCGCATTAGAGGATTTGAGACGTGCGGAAGGGGTTGAGATAGCGCCAATACGGATAATAGACATAGACGGGTATGAAATGCCCGCGAAAGATATTTGTGAACAAATGGGTATAGAGAACCAGGCGGATGAGCGATTAGAGGAAGCCACACAGATAATCTATAAAGATGAATTCTATCGCGGTGTACTAAACGAAGTTTGTGGCGATTTTGCGGGTGTTAAAATCGCAGCGATAAAGGATGAAGTTAAGGATTGGTTAAAGGGCGAAAAGATAGCAGATGTGTTCTATGAGACTTCTAGGAAGGCGGTAACGAGAGGTGGCGGTAAAGTTATTGTTGCGGTCTTACAAGATCAATGGTTTATAGATTACACCCCAAAATGGTGGAAAGATTTGGGGCATAAACTCGTTGATGGGATGACCTTCTATCCGGACAAGTACAAGGCGTATATGCATGACATTATCGATTGGTTAGCGTTTAGACCATGTGCGCGGAAAAGGGGTCTGGGCACCGAGTTCCCATTTGAAAAGGGCTGGATAATTGAATCTCTGAGCGATTCTACAATTTACATGGCGATGTACACCATAGCGCACCTGCTAAGGCAACTGCCCGTGGATGCGTTAACTGAGTCGTTCTTCGATTATGTCTTTTTAGGACTCGGCGATGCCGAAGCATTGTCAAAGGCGATAAACGTTGATGTGGTCAGTTTGAAAGGGATAAAGAACGAGTATGAATACTGGTATCCGAATGACCTGCGGCACACTGCGCCACCGCACCTATCAAACCATTTGGTTTTCTTCTTGATGCACCACGCCGCGATATTTCCCGAAAGTAAGTGGCCGAAGGCTATCACACTGAATGAGTTGATGATAAGAGAAGGACGGAAGATGTCAAAGAGCAAAGGGAATGTAATACCATTAGCTGATGTCTCTGAGCTCTATGGCGTGGACATATACCGGCTTTATTGTGCGATTAATGCTGATTTCGCAAGCGTAGTCAACTGGCGTGAGCAGGATACGGAAGCGTTGAGGAAGCGATTTAATACGTTGGCAGAGCTATTTGAGGACAGTCTTGACGTAGAATCACTAAAAGAGGCTGAGTTTACGCATATCGATCGCTGGCTGCTATCTAAATTTTACAGTCGGTTACAGGAATCAGTTGAGCGGTTTGATGCGTTTAGAATACGCGAAGCGGGAGTAAATATGCTGTTCAATGTACTGAACGATGTAAGATATTACGAGCAGAGGGAGAGCGCGGATAGACGTAAAAGGATTGTCCGGAACATTCTGGAGGATTGGCTGATTATTCTATCGCCAATTGTACCGCATATCTGTGAAGAGGTTTGGCATAAGCTACACGATACGTTCATTTCTGTGCAGACACTGCCGGAGCTAAAAGTGGAGTTTATTGATAATCGTGTGGAGCGCGAGGAGGAGTATTTGGTCGCGCTTATTGACGATATAAAGGAGATACTGAAGATTGCTAGAATCAAGCCCGGTAAAATTTATGTCTATACTGCGGAAAACTGGAAATGGGAGATATTCCGCGCGATAAAGGATGTACCTGATAGGGATAAGATTAAAGAGGCGATGAAGATCAGGAAGGATAATCTTTTGAGCACCGTGGATTTCGTGAAGCAGGTGATGAAAAACCTTTCTTTTAAAAAGAAAGCTTTACCAAAGAAAGAAAATACTTTATATTTCGAGCTTGATGAGGCTGAGGTTCTGGCACGTGAGAAAGGGTATTTAGCGGACGAGTTCGGCTGTGAAATACTGATAAATGAGGTGTACGATCCGAAGGGTAAGCAAAAGTTCGCTATTCCGCTTAAGCCAGCTATTTTTGTGGTGGGGTGAATCTTATATAAACAAATGGTTTTAACATATCCAACATAAAAATAATGCGTGATAGAAAAATGGAAAAAGAGCAATTTAATTTGGTGGCTTATGCAGTTGCAATGGAGGATTATGATAGAGCCTTAAAGATAGCTAAAGAGTTAAAAGAGTATTCATGCGTGTTCGGTTAAGGGGATTTGTAAGTCTATTCTATTTAAACATACCAAGA
>QBUN01000128.1 GCA_013180565.1 Candidatus Methanophaga sp. GoMg3.2
TTCTGATTTTGGATTATTTGGCAGCCACTTAACCACATCTACCCACATGAAATAGCGAAGAGCCTTCTTTTTCTTCAGTTTTTAAATTGTTGGACAGCCTCTAAAGTGTGGAAAACGGAAAAACAACGATTTTTACCTCTACCTTTTTGAGGATCATGATCTCCGACTGGAAGAACAGAAGACGCTGTACAAGAAACTGGACGAGAGCAAGATCGGGAGAAAAAAATTTGAGGAGGGGATGAAGAAGGCAGGAAAGATCCTTATTGTCTCAGATATGGATGTCGAGAAGCAGGAGATTTATTACCTATACAAGAAGCGAGAAGTGGTTGAGAAGATGTTTGACACTTACAAGACGGTGCTTAATGCGGACAAGCTATATCTGCAGAACGATGAAAGTGTCTTTGAACACGTATTCATCGCGTTTCTTTCTCTTTATATCCTCTGTAAGTTGGAACAGCACTTAAAGAACGCGAAACTCAATCATAAGTTCACTCCGATTGATCTGCTATACAAATACAGCAAGGTCTACCATCTTGAAATACGTGGGCGCTGCATTATCTCTGAGGTTCCAAAGAAGGTGATGGACCTGGATGAAGCACTTGGATTGCTTATGTTCCCTAAAACGATTCGAAGTTAAGGTATTAAATTATCTTCTTCATTTATTATACTTTGGGGGGTATAGGATCATAAAATTGGCGTGAATATTATAGGGGGCTAAAAGCGAAGATGCTAAAAATAGGGAATAAGGGTATTTGGAAGATATTGGCGATTTTAATTGTTTTTGTTTTAGCGATGGTTGTATTGATGCCTTCTGCGGGGGCGGTATCAGAAAGCGATGGGGATTCTTCATCTACCACGATTTACGTGCCGGATTCGTATCCAACGATACAAGCAGCGGTGGATGCTGCTTCCCCTGGCGATACGATTATCGTGCGCGATGGAACTTATCGCGAGAATATAGATGTTACGAAGCGATTAACGATCAAATCGGAAAATGGCTCAGTAAATTGTATTGTGGAGGCGGAAGACAGAGATGATAATGTCTTTGAGATAACTACAAATTATGTGAATATATCGGGATTTACAGTAAAGGATGCCACTGGAATATCTAGCATGCAACTTAACAGGGCGGATTATTGTAATATCTCAAATAACAATGTAACGGGTAAAGGGTCGAACAGCTTCAATGGCATCCACTTATCTCACTCGAGCAACAACATCATATCAAGCAACAATAATTATAATAATCAACATGGAATCCGTTTGGATTATTCATCAAATAATACCATAAAAAACAACGATAACAGGGATAATTTAATAGATGGCATAGCTTTGTTTTTTTCATCTAACAATAACACCATAACAAGCAACAACAATTACAACTGTGAGTCCAATTTTGGAATCTATATATTTTCTTCCTCACGCAATACGATAGAAAATAACAATAACCATGCAAATGCTCGTGGAATTTATCTAAATTACGCATCAAACAACATCATATCCAATAACGCTAACACGAACAACAGCTATGGCATATACTTACAACATCATTCGAGCAACAATAAAATTTACCTTAATAACTTCATAAATAACACTGACAACGTTTGCACACATAATTCAACTAACATCTGGAATTCAAAGGATGCAATAAATTACTCTTACAACGGAAGCAGGTATACCAATTACATTGGCAACTACTGGGATGATTACACTGGAAACGATACAGATGATGATGGAATGGGCGATATTCATTACTGCATATATTCAGACAAAGACAATTATCCTCTAATACAACCCTGGGAGAATTACTTCGTCGAGGAAAACGGAACCAATACAAAAAGCGAAACCCCCAAATTTGCCTTCTCGTCCTATTATCAGCCAATAAATATCTTAGTAAACCTTAGCGTACCGCCTTACCAATTACCCTTGAACCTGAGTAATATCACAAACATAGAAGACATAACAGCTAAATTAGGGTTAAATAAAACAGAAGAAGACCTACTGGGAACAAACGGATTTGTAATCTTAGATTATGGCCAAGAAGACGATATTGTAGCTCCTTACAAAGATATGAAGGAGAGGGGCATACCGATTTTCGTTACCACCGATACCCTACTTCATCTTTACCATATCCAATTCAACGAGATACTCAAAGGCATAGAAGAACGCGAATTCTTTGATGCGCTCGTAGATATGAGCAATGCGATGCTCGAACAGTCAGTTCAAGATTATGAAACTTTTGATGATGCAGACATGAAAGAATCAGCGAGAAGGAATGTCGCTTACTTCGCTGTTGCTCTGAAACTTTTGCAGACAGCAACAGAAGGCTACAACGGTACTGAGTACATAAAAGTGATTAATTCCTCTATACCCGATTATGTGATTGAGGACGTTAACAAGGAGCTGGAAAATATCGCGCAACATGATGGATTCCATCCAAGTGCTATCTTCAATTCTAATCCCAACTGCATCTGCGACTACCCATGCTGCTATTGCGAGGATTACTCGCAATACGTACCGAGAGGGCATTATACACGAAGCGAGCAGTTGAAACGATATTTTAATGCGATGATGTGGTATGGCCGGATAGCATTCATGCTGAAAGGTTGCAACGGCGATGACGCATTGATAAGCGAGCAGGATGCAAACAGATCAACCATACAAGCTGCTTTGATCGCTTCTGAACTGCCAGATGTAGCTGTTAATAATAGTACCGCGCAGGAGATATGGGACAGAATTTACTCGGTGACCGCCTTCTTTGTCGGAACAGCCGATGATTTAACGCCATATGAGTATCGTGATGCGCAAAACATCGTTTTTGGTACAGCGTACAATGCCAGTGACCTGAGCGATGAAGACAAACTATTGGAATTAAAGGTAGAACTTGCAAAGCTGAGAAGTCCTGAGATATATGGCGGGAGTGGCATTTGTGTCGTTTACCCACCGATAACCGAGGCGAAGCTGTATGTGTGCTTGAACGAGACGAAAGGG
>QBUN01000127.1 GCA_013180565.1 Candidatus Methanophaga sp. GoMg3.2
TGAAACTATGAAGGTGTCTGTGAGAGCATGTTCAGCAAAATAATCGTCTTGAACAATCAATGATTTGGCTTTAGCATAACAGCATTTATTTGGGGGAATAGTGTCTGCTTTCAAATCTTCCAATTCTTCAAAAAAAGCATACATGATGTCAGCCCTTCTTTCTTGACTAGGGATTTCTCGAATAAGGTTATTTATCAATTCTCCAACTACGATAAACGGTATCTTGACGTTAATGTCAGAGTTCTTATTAACACTTGATTTGATCTGTGAAAGGACGTCTTTTGCACTCTCTTTTTCATCCCTCTCCTTCCATAGATAGCTTTGGAAGAAGCAAGTATCAATATATACGTTTTGGATATTTGTTTGCATCCTATATTATACTCGCCACCCCCATCTTCTGTTTTGTATTTACCCCGGTTCATCAATTGTAACCGCGACTCCTCAAACACCTGTAAGCTTTAAAGTAGGTTAACTAATGAACTTCCTGTATCTTCTTTCTCGTGAAAATCCGTGTAATCTTGTGGTTACAAAGAAAAGCGCGTTTCACCGCGTATAAACCACCTTTATTATATCTATCCTAAGAAGTGGCTTTGTAATATGGGACATAAGAATTTAGCTTCAGCTTTACATAGCCACAGCCCTATGCAAGCAACAAAGGTCATAGGTGTTATATTGGTTATCATGTTTCTCTTCGCCTGGAGCCATATACGAAAGCGCTTTATTTCTCAGAAATAAAACATTTCAACCGTGTTCAACTTGTATTATAGTTGTTAGATAAACCCCCTCAAAAATAATGCTATTGACTTCATACAAAAAAGGGTAGTACAAAAAAGAAAAAAGAGGATTAATAGTAATCCTCTACTTCAAGTTTCCAGTTATTGAAACAGGATATGACTTTAATGTAGTAGTCGCCGTTTCCTTCGTATATATATTGGGTATCGCTGCATGACTTTTCACCACAGTCCCATGAAGTAACATATCCTGCCGTCTCACCTCGAGGGTAAACATATCCACTAAAGCTAGAGTAGTCTTTTTTTCCTATTTCGGGTTTCACAGTGTATTTGATTTGCCACTCATCACCTTTTATAGTGAATGGTCGTGTTGTCTTATCATCACCACCAGAGAATGAAGTTACTCGGTGCCATGTTTTAGTGTCTCCATTTAGTTCTGAGCGTTCTGGTTCTTTTGGTGCTAGGACCTCAAGCACGTCAAGAAGAAGACGAGAGCCTTTTTTACACGGTTCTTCGGCTTCCAGAATTTCATAAAGGTCCTGATTTCTCGCGCCATTTTTAAGGATTTTGCTTGCTAAGTTGTACTCAGAAAGACTTTCCTTCAATTTTGTTTTAATTGGTACTAGCTCCTGAGACACCTGATAATCTTCAAGCTCTTCCATTTTTTTTTCCGTTAATGTTTCTAAATCCCCTGCTAGTTTTTCTGCCTTAGGATAATTTCCTTCATATCTAACAGCATTAAGGATCTCATTTATTAAATCTATAACACTATCAAGACTAAGAGAAAAATCAGAAAAAGCAGCATCATCATTACGAAAAGTAGGACTTGGTGTTAGTGTTGGTGTTTGCATTGGTGTTTGCATTGGTGTTTGCATTGGTGTTTGCATTGGTGTTTGCATTGGTGTTGGTGTTGGTGTCGGCACCTGTGTGGATATCGGTGCTTCTTTCTCAACACATCCCGCAAATATTGCAGCCACTAAAATCGCTACTATGGCTGTTAATGTAACTATAGTTTGTTTTTTCATTTTTCTTTTATCACCTCCTTTTACGATGTCTATTGGTTGAGGGTGCATAAATACTTTTCGGTAATGTACGTTTCTTATCCCTTTGTGACACATACCAACATCTTAAAACCGGTTAGTCACTTCCTTCTTTCTTAGAAGCCAGCTATGAAAGCGGTTTTCAGTATTCTCAGAAATAAAGCATTTCAACCGGTTTCAACTTGTATTATAGTTGTTACATAAAACCGCCCTCAGAAGAAATGCTGTTGAATTCATACAAAACGCAGTGCAAAAAAGAAAAAGAGAAAACCCTATCACGGATAGGGAAACCACGGATATTCTGATTTCGTAGTATCATCCGTCTGCACATGATACGCCATATATGCGAACCAATCGAATGTAGTGTCCTCCAATTCACAAAAATTGTCTTCCTTATCAGTCAATATCGACCAACTTGTAGGGCATGCTGCAATAGCAACAACCCGATCACTATATGCATCAGTGATTGGATTATATAGTCTATAAATGCATTCCCCATCACTAATCACTGACCGTATAATTTCCTCGTGATAGAGTAGTGATGTTGGCACAATTTTCTCTTCTATTCTACTGATATTACCTGCTGTCACGTTAACATAGACATCAAGTGAGCTATCTGAAGAGGACCATTGAACCATCCGGATATTATCCCCCTCGTAGCGTTTGGAATTATAGACTTGAACAGTCGCCTTGTCTGTTCCATTCAGAAAATCAGTAACGGTGGCATTTCCTATTGAAATGTCAATTGCATCGCATAGACTCAGTTTATATCCTACTTCGTTACTAAGCGCACTTACTGTAAAAAGAGTGGTTATCACTGCGATAATTGCTAAAATTACTACAATTTGTTTTTTCATTTTTCTTTTGTCACCTCCTTTTACGATGTCTATTGGTGGCGATAGATAAAAACTTTTTGATATATATACGTTTCTTATCTAATTGTGACACCAACACACATCATAAAAATCATGTTATTTCCTTCCCTATTTCTCTACATTAGAAGGCACCTATGAGAATTTTGATTTACTTCTTTTTAAAGAATCCCATAAGAATTATTACCCATATCTTCGATTTTGACCTATTTTTAGGTTTTTTTCTTTCCTTAACTGCTCAATTTCCCATTTTTATCGATTTTTATCGATAGCTACCGCTATCCTATACGGCACCCTGCTTTTTGAGCGTACATAATTGA
>QBUN01000126.1 GCA_013180565.1 Candidatus Methanophaga sp. GoMg3.2
GCTATATATTCTACAATAAACTTCCGTTCATGTGGTACTTCTATCACATTCACGCTCTTCACATGGTCCAGCTTCATCTGGTCCCGGAGCTTCTGTGCAACCTCTTTCAGATTCTCTCGTGTCGTTTTAATTGCTATACTATTCAGGTCGGTAATCGTTATAGATTCATAAAGACCGTTGAGATCTCGTTTTAGATTCTCCTTCAGCTCTTTCCCCCAATCCACATCACGTTCAATGTCCACTCTAATTGCCGGTGTCGGAGCAAATACCTTTGGCGAAGTCGGCACCATCCGCTCTTCCAGTTGTTTCTCAAACGGCAGCTCCACTCTCTTAAATTCTATCGTCTTCCGGTCTATCCCCACTATCTTGTCTTGAGTTGCCCTCACACCTCTCAAAAGAGCTTCCGGCGTTATTGGACAGCCGGGAATAAAAGCATCTACCGGCACTATATCCGAAGGGTGGATTATATTATAACTGTTCCAGAATATCCCGCCTCTTTGGCCACAGGCGCCTATTACGTTCACAAACTTCGGGTCTGGCATCTGCCCCCACACAAATTGCAGTGCCCTCGCCATCTTCCTTGTTATCGTACCTTCTATTATGATATAATTTGACTGTCGCGAAATCCCAAGGTTCAACGTCCCTAATCGCTCACCGTCATAGCCAGATGCAAATGCATGGGCGAGCTCAACGCCACAGCAAGAGGTGATGAAGTGGCAAGGCCATAGGCTCCACTTCGATGACCATCTCCTGAATGGAGAAAGGATTCCTGAATTGATGTTGCGTACATTCGCGTCCTTATAGTCTTCCATTTTTGTTTTCTCTTCACCTCTATTATCTTATATTTAACTTTTTTATACTTTTGACTCTGCCATTACCCCCGCTATCTTATACCCTACATATATCGCCGGCAAGAGTAGCACCATTGATAGCAGTAGAATCACTGTAAAGTTTAAGCCCGGACATGCTGCGAACAGGAACAGAATGACAACTATTGGTTCCGCAGCCATAAACAGGAACATGTACCCGAAATACTGCATAGGGAGCGCATATTTAGGATTTTTCATCGGTGGATTACCTGCTTCCCACCTCATCGTTTTTATCTCTGTCAGATCATATCGCGGCAATATTTTAACGAGCGCGAGTAGTACCCCATCTACCAGCACACAGATCAATAATATCACTCCGATTAACAAGATAGCCTCTATCATTTTTTATTTGCCCCTATATTACTACTCCTATCGTTTGAGCCACGACCGCCATACTGTTTATGAACCAATCAACGGGTATAAATGCAACAGTAATAAAAACTATTATTACGGCAACGAGCGAAATGACGTTTGCAAGATTAAACTGCCAACTACCGCCAAGATCACGTGCGAGCCGCAGGTAATATGGGACAGATATAGCGGAATTTATAACCACAATTGCAGCCAATATATAATAGATTAGCCCAGCATCACCCAAGAAAAGCCCAACATTAACCAGCGAGGCGAGAATAAAGAATTTACCCCAGAATCCCATTAGCGGTGGCAAGCCGATGAAAGAGAAAGCAAGCAGATACATCAGCGGTGTATATGCGCCTTTGCCCTTTATCGCATTGAAGAACCCTATCTTTCCCGCTGCGTTCGCAAACAACATGAGTACTACACCGACAAGTGCAAAACAGATAAACGCGGGCTCCGGGTTTATGGCCACCACTAGACAGGTAAGGATATAGCCCATATTGGCAACCGTGGAATATGCAAGCACTCTTGCCGGTTCCTTCGAGGTCAATGCACCTATATTGCCAGTAAACATAGATATAGCTGCGAGCACAGCAGTAAAGACAGTTATTGATGCTGTTAAATCGCAGGCACTATAAATTAGTACCCATAGAGCTACGATAAATGGAACGATCTTTGCAAGAGAAGCTATAATTGACATTGGGATAGGGTCTGCACTTGTGAATACATCTGGAACCCATTCGTGTAACGGTGCAACTCCCACTTCTATACTCAACCCTAATACAAGCATCACATAGCCAAGTATGTAGAGTATAGCGTTAGGTGCACTCTTTGTGTATGCTAAGATAACCGCACCGATCAAAAACAGAACGGTGGCTAAAACCATAAACGTAATATACTTGATACCTACTTCTACGTTTGTGCCACCCTCTCTAATCATAACTAAGATGTACGTTGGTACGGAAACGAGAACAAATGCTACCAGGATCATTGCAAGGTCCTGCGTAGTAAAAATCTACATGGTTGCAAGTATCATCAGCCCTACTAAGCCGTAGTCAACACCCTGAATCACACTCTTTATCGCTTTTAACGAAGCCAGGTTGATGATACCTATTACAAATACAAAGGCACAATAAATTGTGAGTTCTGGGTTTGAACTTGAAACAGCCCAAAACGCTATTATCGCTGCTACTATCGCACCTATGAGCCCTAAATCACGGTATTTGTAGGACAAAACAGCACATAGCGTTAAAATTACTAGTGCCGCTAGCATCATTACCAACAAGTCCATTATTGCCACACCCCCCTTACCAATATTACTACAATCACGAGAATAATCATCACAAGACCTAGAACGATGTTGATGTACCTGCTGAGGTATCCTGACTGAATAGCCCTGATTCTTCTTGAAGTCCAGCCGAATAAGCCCGGTATCACTTTTGTATTGAAGAGCCCGTCTATCGCAGGGTTTACATAATCATCAAGGATATGAGAGATGAAAAAGCCTATCTTCGGTAGAATATAATCGTTAAGATATGGTAGATACATCCGGTCGTTGAGGAAACTCCCAAATCTGGAAAGAGCACTTATACTTGGCTTGTATACGGCAACAATAAATACTACAAGTATTGCCAGCCCTACGCCAATGGACATCGCTTCGCCCCCTGCGTGGCGGAAGTGCGCGGCCTCCTCGAAAATGATAATACCGCAAGAG
>QBUN01000125.1 GCA_013180565.1 Candidatus Methanophaga sp. GoMg3.2
CTCTATCACTTTACTGGTCTTCGCTTTAGCCACATTTGAATATGAAAATGCACGGCAGATTACAAAAGCGGATTTTGAAGAAACTCACAGAAGAACAGATTTAAAACCCGGCGATGTTTTGGTCACGAATAGCGGAACCATTGGGCGTATGGCTATCGCACCTTTAGACGAAAAAACATTAAAAACAACATTTCAAAAAAGTGTTGCAATTATCAAACCAATATCAACAATAATAAATAATATTTTTTGTTGTTATCATTTAAAGGCAGACTTGTCGAAATTGGTTAATGTTTCCGCAGGAACCGCACAAAAAAACTTATTATTAGGGGATTTAAGAAGTCATTTAATTTCTATTCCATCACTAAATGAACAACAATCAATAGTCTCCAAACTCGACGCACTCTCACAAGAAACAAAAAAACTCGAATTCATCTACACTCAAAAACTCGCAGACTTGGAAGAACTAAAAAAATCAATCCTGCAAAAAGCTTTCAAAGGAGAACTTATAGAGGCATCAGTATGAATGAAATTATTTTATTCGAGCAAAAACAGGTACGCAGAGTATGGGACGAAAGCAACCAGAAATGGTATTTTTCTATTGTGGACGTTTTTGCGGTTTTAACCGAAAGTGTTGATCCTGGAGCTTACTGGCGCAAGTTTAAAGAACGCTTGAAAGCGGAAGGAAATGAAACCGTGACAAATTGTCACAGTTTGAAAATGAAAGCAGCTGATGGAAAAATGCGCCAAACTGCTGTTGCAGATACTGAACAATTATTACGCCTTATTCAATCTGTCCCGTCTCCCAGGGCGGAACCTTTCAAACGCTGGCTGGCAAAAGTTGGCTATGAACGGCTCGAAGAGATCGAAAATCCGGAAATCGCAATAAAGCGTATGCGTGAGATATACAAACAAAAGGGTTATTCAGACGAATGGATCGAAAAGAGAGCAAGAGGTATCGCTGTCCGGGATGAACTAACTGAGGAGTGGAAGAAAAGAGGCGTGAAAGAACATTTAGAATACGCTATACTGACAGCTGAGATCAGTAAGGCGACATTCGGCATGACACCCACTGAATACAAAAATTTTAAAGCGCTTGATAGACCAAAAGATAACCTGCGCGACCACATGACCGACCTCGAACTAATTTTCACTATGCTGAGCGAAGCATCAACGACAGAAATTGCAAAAAAGAAAAATGCAAAAGGCTTTCCTGAAAATAAAAAAGCTGCTACAGCAGGGGGAACCATTGCAGGAAATGCCAGAAAAGAGCTCGAAGAAGAATCAGGTACAAAAGTATCTACAAAAACCAATTATAATGAATTACCCGAGGCACAAATAAGGAAGAAGAAAATTCAATAAATGATACCATCGTGGAACAATGAACGAATCTGAAAACAAAAAGCGTTTGAGGGGTCATAGATTACTGAAACGGAACTATCGACAATTTGTCTACAGTTGAGTTCGTTCCATTTTGGAACATACTGTCATATCCCCAAAGGCAGAATTTTTAAAGATACACAAAAGATATGCAGAACTTGGAAGTTACATAGGGACAAATTGTCCCCATGTAGAAATAGAAATCAAGCTGAAGATAAGTTGGGCAAAAGCG
The DNA here is from genome assembly GCA_013180565.1 of Candidatus Methanophaga sp. GoMg3.2. The sequence goes on from QBUN01000125.1 coordinate 1,610, forward strand.
TTATAACAAGACAAAATAATTTAAATATGAATAAAGAAGTTAAGGATACAAATGAATGAAGCAGAAACCCGCGCCGAACTGATCGATCCCAAGCTAAAAGAACGCGGCTGGGGCGTTATAGAAGATTCTAAAGTATTAAGAGAACATCACATTACTTTAGGAAAACTTCAAACGGGCGCAGGGCGCGCAAAACCATTGATTTCTGACTATATCATGGTTTATAAAGGTCGTAAACTTGCAGCAATAGAAGCCAAAAGTGCGGAAAAGGAAGTAGGAGAAGGCGTTGCACAGGCAAAAAATTACGCTGAAAAGCTTCATTTACTAACCACTTTTGCAACCAATGGCAAAGAGATTTATCAGATCTGTATGGAGACAGGCCGCGAAGGGCTAATACAACAATTCCCGACGCCAGACGAATTGTGGAATAAAACATTCAGAATCGAAAACAATTGGAAAGATAAATTCAATGCAATTCCTAATGGTGGCATTTATGAGCCCCGCTTCTTTCAGGAAATAGCAACAAATAAAGCCTTAGACGCTATCGCCGAAGAAAAAGATCGGTTACTATTGACTCTTGCAACAGGCACAGGAAAAACCAATATCGCTTTTCAAATTGCCTGGAAACTTTTCCATGCACGTTGGAATTTAAAGCGGGATGGTACAATAAGACCGCGCATTTTATACCTCGCCGATAGGAATATTCTGGCAAATCAAGCTTTTAATGAATTCTCCGCGTTTCAGGAAGACGCGCTGGTTAGAATTAAACCCGCAGAAATAAGAAAAAAAGGCACTGTTCCAACAAATGGCAACATATTTTTTACCATATTCCAAACTTTTATGAGTGGGCCAAACGATACACCGTACTTTGGAGAATACCCCAAAGATTATTTCGATTTCATTATTATCGATGAATGTCATAGGGGCGGAGCAAATGACGAAGGAAATTGGCGTGCAATAATGGAATACTTCTCTCCTGCTGTTCAACTGGGTTTAACTGCCACACCAAAACGAAAAGATAATGCAGATACTTACAAATATTTCGGAGAACCGCTTTATGTGTACTCATTAAAAGAGGGAATTAATGACGGTTTCTTAACCCCCTTCAAAGTTAGGCGAATTAAAACCACTATGGATGATTATGTTTATACTACAGAGGATATGATTCTTGAAGGAAAAGTAGAAGAGGGAAAAATCTACACGGGTGCAGACTGGAATAAAATAATTGAAATTAAAGCAAGAGAAGCATACAATACAAAATTACCCATGCCGTCAAGTTGGTCTTGCGAACCCACAGATAGTGTAGTCATTTTATCATA
>QBUN01000124.1 GCA_013180565.1 Candidatus Methanophaga sp. GoMg3.2
ATTGCACTTCTAATAACGTGATTCGGTTGGTGCCGCCACTGGTTATAAGTAAGGATGAGCTAGATGCAGTGATTTCGGTTTTGAAGGAGATTTTGCAGACATAAAGAACCACGAGATTCCACGAGACACTTTTCTTTCTAAGAAATGGTTTGTGGAAATCCGTGTAATCTTGTGGATAGAAATGGTTAGCATGATAAATAAATAGTTAAAAGGAATAAAAACAAATATAGATAAAAATGAGTGGAAACAATTTATCTGAGGTATATGCCATATTCAATCCGAGGGAACCTTTGAAAGGGGATAAGCTTAAATATTACGTTGACCGAGGGAGTGGAATAGAGCGAGTAGTTTGGGAGATACAAAGTTCAAAAGAGCCACTTAAGATAATATTCCCCGCAATAAGAGGCAATGGGAACACTACGGAATTGAACAAGCTTGCAGAGAATATAAAGAGGGCTGATGAAATTTTTGTGGTGATGTTCGTAGCAAAGGACAAACTTGACCTTGTCAGTATAAATTATGTTGACCTGCTTCTGAGCGTAGGTATTGAGATACACAATGCAGTTTCAGAACAGGTGGAACCAGATCCAGAGCTTGAGCAAGCTCTGGATAATTGGTCTGAGAAGGTTGTGGAGAGTATGAAAGGCGAGAAGGAGGAGTTAGAAGTTGGGGTTGGCTTCAATGCAATATTAAAATTACTGGGTAAGATGAAGACAGAAACGACAACGAGAGAAATTGTCAGAAGAGTTGTTGAGCCGAGATTGAGTGATTTGATAGAGTTAGTGAATGGCGTTGTAGCATACGCGGAAGAAAAACTTGGGAAGAAGATATTAGTTATAATTGACGATTTGGACAAGATGGCACCGAAACAGGCGGAGGAACTTTTCTATGGCTATTCTACGGTATTGACCGGGTTAGATTGCAATCTTATCTACACGATGCCACGCGCATTGATGTTTTCAGATAAATATCAATGGATTATCAGGTTCTACGACAACGACATAAAAATACCGAATATCGCGTTGTTCGATAGAGATGCAAACAGAAACAATGCGAATTGGAAGACAATGCGAGAGATCGCGGAGAAAAGGATGAAGGAACAGGGATTGCCACTCCAGACGCTGATAAGCGATGAAGCTTTAGAACTTGCAATTGAGATGTCCGGGGGTGTCATTCACGATTTTATAAGAATAATAAGGGAATCTGCAGTGAAAGGCTATGAAAACAGCAGGGATAGAATAGAGAAAGAGGATGTGGATGCCTATGTGGTTGACCTGAGGAATGATTATCTACGGATTTTAACAGGAAAGGATTTTGACATTTTAAGAGCGGTTACGGATAAGCACGAAAAAACAGACGAGGACAGGTTTAGAGAATTGCTCTTCAATCTCGCTATCCTTGAATATTTAGACCCGGAAGGGGAATTGTGGTACAATGTCCATCCAGTTATTAAAGGGGTTCTTGACTGAACTGGAGCTATCAAAGGGGAAAGATAACCTTATTTTTGTAACCTTAGCTGGCTCTCCGGAATGGCTTGAAAGGGAAGTAGCAGGGGATGGATTTGAGATTCTGCGTGTGGAGTTGAGCAAGGATGATAGTTTGTTCAAACTCGTTGATGTTCTTCTTAAATGGAGGGATACGGGAGACAATACAGTTTATTTCATTTATGGGATGTCAAACCAGTTTCCTGAAATATTAAGTTATCTTAATCTACATCGTGATTTTTTATTCGATGTGAAGAGACCTGTGATTGTTATGGGAAGCGAGTATGAGATAAGGGAAATAGCCACAAATGCACCAGACTTGTGGAGGTTTAGAAACAGGACATTTGACTTTTTGGAAAGAGAGTCAGAGAGTGAAGTTGAGTTTGCAGGGTCCGAAGATGAAGCAGAGGAAGCAGCGGAATTTATTTCGGAACCTATTTTCAGTGCTACTGTTCCTCTTTCTACATATAAGTGGAGTGATGAAGAAGTAAGGGAAAGGCTAGATTTAAATGAGCATTTACTTGAAATAGTAAGTGATGAATACAGAAAATCTGAGATATGCAAGACGCTTGCTCTTTATTATTTACGGTTAAATGAATATACAAAATCGGAAAAATGCTTTAATGAGTTTCTCAAGCTAAGAGAAGGAGATGACAAGGGTATTTCTTGGGGTTATTCACTTCGTGCTCAGGCTCTTGTAGGGTTAAAACAGTTTGATAAGGCAGTAGAAGATTTTAATAAAGCAATAAAACTCAATCCAAATTATGCTGATGTTTACAGGGATCGTGGAAATGCTTATCGTGACTTAAAACAGTATGAAAGGGCGATAGAGGATTATAACAAAGCGATAGAACTCAATCCTGAACATGCCTTGGCATACCACAATCGTGGACTTGCTTTTCGCAAGTTAAACCAGCTTGAGAGGGCGATAGAGGATTATAACATGGCGATAGAGCTCAATCCAAACTATGCTGATGCACATAACAATCGTGGACTTGCTTTTCGCAAGTTAAACCAGCTTGAAAGAGCGATAGAGGATTATAACAAAGCGATAGAGATCAATCCAGAACATGCCTTGGCATACCACAATCGTGGTTATGCTTATGATGACTTAAAGCAATACGAAAAAGCAATAGAAGATTATAATAGGGCAATTGAGCTAAAACCCGACTATGCTTCGGCATACAACAACCGCGGAATTGCTTATCGTAAATTAAACCAGCCTGAAAGTGCAATACGTGATTATAACAAGGCGATAGAAATCAATCCAAATTATGCCGCTGCATACAACAATCGTGGAATTGTTTATCGTAACTTAAAACAGTATGAAAGGGCGATAGAGGATTATGACAAAGCGATAGAGCTCAATCCTGAGTATGCTCTGGCTTACAACAATCGTGGAAATGTTTATCGTAACTTAAAGCAGTATGAAAGGGCA
>QBUN01000123.1 GCA_013180565.1 Candidatus Methanophaga sp. GoMg3.2
ATCAGTACGTATCCGAGTTTCATCAAACCGCCACCTTCTAAATGCTCGTGCTCGGGCTTCTCACCCTTTATGAAGTTCAAGCTGAGGAACTTTGCAAGAACTGCTGAATAGAGTAATGAAATAACGATTAGAAGCACAATGGGCCAAAGCATGTCATGATGAAGCCAGAGATGTTCATACAGCACATCCATCGAGGATTTCACCCAGTAAGCAGTGAGCAGTGGTATCCCCACGAGGAATGACGAGGCGATGATGGTAACGGCAAAAGCGGTTTTCATTCGCTTCCCAAACTCGAGATCGCCGCATAGGAACCGGCTGTGTGTGCCATGAATCAAGTGACCGGCTACAAGGAACAAACTCGCTTTTGCAAATGCATGGATCGCCATATACCAGAATGCAACGAGCAACGCCAAATTCATACCCGCTACTTCTATGTCAATCCAGTAAGAAGTAGCTCCTGCTGCAAACATCAAGCCAATACTCGACATTGTGGACGCTGCAAGCAGAACCTTCCGCTCCCGCATCCCTGTTCCACAAAGCGCACCATAGAAGCCTGATAAGAGCCCAATTGCGAGAACGAAGATAAACACATACTCGAGCCCGGGCACATCATGCAGGTGCCAGGGTTCAATATACCACGTAAGTTTGAGGAATACAAAAGCACCTGCTGCTACCATTGTCGCACTGTGCAAGAGTGCACTAACGGTTGTGGGGCCAGTCATTGCAGTCATGAGCCACTCGCTAAAAGGCACCTGCGCCGATTTCGTGAATAGCCCCATAAGCAAACAAACCATAAGAATTATTGTCCCCGCAGCGCCAAGAGTTATAAACAGCGTGTGCCAATCTATCTCCGATATGTTGAGGGTGCCTGCGAATACCCATATCGCTGCGATTGCTAGGAACATCGGCACATCACCAAATCTTATCGTTGAAATCGCTCTCCAACCGCCAAAGCTCGGCGGCCAGCTAAATTCAAGCGGGCCCACCTTCCTTCCGGCTTTACCTACATACGCTATGTCATCGTCATCTCTGAACCAGTGTCCGATTAACCCCCATGATGCCGCACCCAGACCTTCCCAGCCAACAAAGAGCAGGAATAGGTTGTCGCTATACACAACGAGTAGCATTGATGCCGTGAAAAGGTTGAAGCAGAACCAGTACCAGCTTGGTCTGTAATCGCCTTTCATATAGTCCAGACCGTAAATAGCGATAAAGAACGCTATAAGTGCGGTTACAACGCCCATATAGCTGCTTAAATAATCGATCATAAAAACAAAGTTTATTCCGAGATCTGGTATCCAGGGGTAAGGATACTGCCCCTCTAAGTTAAAGAGGATATAGATACTCATCACGACCGAGATAAAGATGCCGAATACCGAGAGATAAGGCAGCTTATCTGTCCATCCCTTACTCTTGTATGCTAAAGCAATAGGGATACTACTAACAACAGGAGCTAAGAAAAGCAGCAGGAAAATAAGCTCATTGCTCATGGCAAAACACCCCCTACGGCTGCTACCTGCAGTCCCATTAATGTCTGAATGAGAGAGTTAAGCCCAGGAATCAATGCTGTTGACAGTGGTGGGAAAACGAGCAACACAGAGACGATACCAATTATAAATAGTGGCACATAATAGTATCTGCTTATCTCCAACCTCTTCGTGTCCTTCGGCTTACCATAGAACACCTTTCGTACGGTATAGAAACCATACCAAACCGAGAGAATGAACATGAATATTACCGCTAAGAGAATTGGTATGCTTCCGGTCCAGCCGAGGAAAGATGGTGATTCCGGTACGAGGAACGTTTCTACAACACCACGCAATATGAAAAATTCACCGATCATTCCTATTGTCAACATACCGCCAAGGTTCAAAAATCCAATTACTGCTGCATTTGAGATCGCTGGTACGGAATCGTGCAATCCACCCATCTTATTAAGATCTCTCAGACCATGATGGACGGCGATAATCCCGCCCGCACTCGAGAACAAAATTGACTTACCGAATGCATGCGACATGTACTGGATAACCAATCCGACGAGCCCAAAAGGTCCTAAACAGAGCGCTACCAACATATAACCCATCTGAGATACCGTGGAATACGCTAACAGTCGCTTAAAGTCCGTCTGCTTGAAGACCGAGAAACCCGCATAAATGCTCGAAAAAATCGCATAAATAAGTATTGGCATTCGATAGGCAGCAATAAAAGAGTAATCTATAAGTGCAATCCTCAGCAAAACATACCCTGCAAGACCCACAGTTAAGGGGCTTAGCAATGCACTCAACGGCGTAGGTGCTTCTGCGTGTGCCCACGGAAGCCATACATGAGGCCCTAAGACCGGAAGTTCTATTAGCATACCGACAAAGATAAGCGTCCATGCGATCATGCCGACCGTGGCAAAAGGAGGCACTAACGCATTGAGGGCAAGCGTACCATTAGTAACACCTATTATTATTATCCCTGCCAATGCAAGCACACCGGCAATTAAACTCCAAATTAGGTATAATTGTCCCACCCACTGCCGGTTACCATAGCCATAGAAGTAAATAAGGAAGAACGCCGTAATAAGCGCAATCTCCAAGAACACATACAGCAGGATGAGATTGCCACTGTACACTAACCACAACATCGAAACCGCATAAAATTGGTATAAGAATATGTATTTCTTGAACTCGCTTTCCACATTCAGTTCCATCTCCCCAAATCGGTGTACCATATATGGAAGAGCGAAAAGGGCGACCATTGCAGAAACGATACAAATTGTGAGTCCGAACGCATGTCCTATATAGTCAAAGTTAAGATAAATCTCGCCTATTGGCGCGGAAAGGGTCACTATGGATATCTCAGGCGTACACCCCTTGAGAATACAGTAGAGGATAGCAAAAAAAGGTACTAAAAATGAGATTGCAGAAAGATATG
>QBUN01000424.1 GCA_013180565.1 Candidatus Methanophaga sp. GoMg3.2
TTGTGGTAACGGCATACTTTGTTCCTATGTAATCTGCAAATTCACACTCAAATCTCCTTGTCCACTCCCCACTTGCGAGCATACCTGATTTTAGTACCTCTACTACGTTCTCTATTTCCTGGCTATCTATTGATGGTTTTGCTATTGGAATCATTGAAATACCTCACCAGAAGAACACCCGATGACCGCTGGATACCACTTTCATTTATTCTTAACTCCTAATTTCCCCTCTGCATCTTTTTTGACTCTTCTTTTTAGAGAGATAAGATTAGAGCTCTCATTTCTTTAAAAACTTCGCACTCCGATGTATAATATCCCAATTCTCCATTTTGTTTGAATTTTTGATAGCAAGAGAAGATGTTTCAGTTGATACTTCGCTCATGTTATACCAACAAGTAGAACTTCAAAAAATCTCGGCTTTTGCCATTTCTTTCGCTCTACATGGTCTCCAAACCTTCTATTCAATTATACTCGCCACTTCCTCAAAAATTTTCGCCGTGGTCGGTTCTTCGCATTCCACATGATTTTCCGGATGATCGAACGGATGCAGATGCCATTCTTTGAGGTTATCATACCCAAAGATCCGTTTTCCACCGCTAATTAATGCAAAATCCTTTCTGCCATTCTCAGCGTTAAAATAGATGTCAATGAAGACATTCTCTTTTAATTCAAGCCTTAACTTTAAGAAGTTCATCCTTTCTCGGATTATCATTAGCTTTGATGTTGGTAAGAGCCGATCCTTATTTAACCTCACTTCTTTTAGGAATTCTTCAAGCTTTTTCCTTAGTTTTAATGGAGTCACTCATAGCCTCCCCTCATTTTTCTCAAGACAGATAGCCAACGACTTTTTTCCTGCTCTATGGCTTCCCATTCAATATAATCGGTCTCAACTTCATGTGAATGCTTATCCCTTATCCCATCCTCGTCCCATGCTTTTTCAAATTCGCCAAATGACATCCCATATTTTGTTTCAAACTCGAGGATTTCTTCATTGCATTCTTTTAACTTGGACACAAAGCTATCTAAAGCAAGCATTTCAATTTTTTCCTCATAAGTTTTCCCCCTGATTATCGCCATATCCAAGAGTTCTGTTATATTCTTGGGCAAGCTAACCGTTTTCATTAGAACCAACTTTTCTATCCCTCTACTATTTCCTTCGCTTTCATCTCCCTCATAGATTTCTTTTCTCTTTATTTATAAAGTATAATATTTCTTTTGGTAAAGCTAAAAATTTCTTTCTGAGAAAAGGTTTTTTGATAATCATAACTCCGCATTCTACTCTATATCCCCCCAGTTCTCAGTAAACCATGCATGCACCTTCTTCAAGGATTGAAAACTTCGATTAAATACCCCTTCTTCGCATCGTTCACGTATCTTGTAATTTTTTGGACAAATGTAGCTGCCTTGGTATTAAAATATTTCTCTCCGCACCGTGTGCAAACTTCCACGGAGACACCCTTTACAATCACACCTTCCACTTCCACATCCACAATTCTTCGTTTGATATCTCCCCCACACATGTAACACGTTTTCATTTTCCTCTCCTCGCTTTATAGTTTGTTACCACCTTTCCTATCTTCTTTCACTTGTTTACGTGCAGTTTTATATCCCTGACTTCAGCTTCTATGCCCATCATATTTATTATCCCTTCTTATGATATTATACTTTTCATCCATTCTACGGTTCTTCTAATCCCCTCTTCCGTATTCGGCTGCTAAAGGATACACAAAATCAAAATCCCAATTGTCTAATACTCGTTCCTTTAAAAACGGTTTAATCAAAAACCTTGTTTCTTTAGTCAAGTTCTTAAAACTTTTCAAAAGAAAAGTTGTTGGTAAAGCTTTTTGCTTGCAAAAAGGTTTGTGTTAATCTCGTAAAATCTCGTGGCTTTTTACCTCAGCGGGATTGTCCACTGAATTCCGGTTCGCGAAATGCGCTGCTAAATGGAATACAAAATCCGGTTTCTCTTTGAACACCCGTTTCAGCATCTCGTCATCTAAAATGCTCCCGTTCACAAAGGATATGTTATTCGCTCCAGGGATGTTCCATTCGTATGCGCTTGATAAGTCGTCCAGTATTACTACTTTCTCTGCACCCAATTCCGCTAACTTCCTGCATAAATTCGTTCCTATGCAGCCCGCTCCGCCCGTTACTAAAATTTTTTTTCCTTCATATTCATTTTCTATACTCATTTTTCATACCCACCTTTTGTTTTTATTTCTTTAGCACAGGTTTCTTTTGTAAAGAAAAGTGTTTTAATAACCACAAGATTAGACGGATTTTCACGAGAAACCTTTTCTTAGAAAGAAGAGGTTTATGTAAGCGATCTTCATATCACTCTACCCGTAGAAACATCATTAATTTGTATATATCCTTTCTATGCCCAAATGCAACCAATCTGACCTCTTTCTCCTCTTCATCCACCCTGTATACAACTCTGTATTTCTCCTTCACCCTAACAGACCTATAAGGAGCAAGTCTATACTTCAATAGCTTTCCTGCATATGGCATCTCTTGCAATTTCTCCACCTTCTTCATCGCTTCTTCCATTAACACCTTGTCCTTCTTCTTTATCTTTTCTATCTGTTTCTCAAAAGTCTGGGTATATTTCAGCCGATAACTCACTCTAAAAATAACCCCATCAAGTCATCTGTCGACTTTATCTCACGAATTCGCCCCTCTTTGAGGTCTTTTTCACTTTCTCTTATCTGCTTCATCAAATTATCGTCACTCAAGATTTCCACCGTCTCTATCAATGATTCTACATCACTTATTAATCCTTCGAAATCCTCCTTAGTCATCACCACTTCCCCTTTTTCCTCTTTCAATTTTATGATGTCTATCATTTTCTCCCTCAACTAACTCCTATTCTTTTTAACTTTGATTAAGTCATATTTAAATACCTGCTTCTATTTCTCATATTTTTTGAAGATTTGTATTTATATAAATCCCTTTCATCCATTCGACGGTTCTTTTAATCCCCTCTTCTGGTGTGACCTCCGGATCATGTTTCAGATCCCTAACCGCCTTTGAAAAGTTTCTTTTGGTAAAGCTTTTCTTTCTAAGAAAAGGTTTTTCATTTACCGTGTATCTATCGCCTTCAACCGCGCAATTACATGAAGTGTCAACCCCATAAACAGCCAATCGCACCAAGGATCATAAAAATCGACACCCGCATCGCATACACAAGCGAGAAGTATCCTGCCTGATTATATTCCTGAAGCAGCAGTATCCCAAAGAACACCCCAATAAGAAATGTAATGAAACCTGGAAGCCCGATATAAAGCAGCGGCCGCTTCTTCCGCAATGAGCCCGATCACCGAGTCAAGCACACCAACGCCATGCGAGACCGGATTCTTTGTCGAAGTCTTAAAATTACCGTATTTACTGTGAATCGGTACCTTCACCAATCGTAAACGCTGCTCATGCGCTGTGCGTGTCATCTCTGACTCGATAGAGAAATCATCCTTCTTCAACTTCCCTGCTAACAGTTCAATCGCCTTCCTATTCAAAGCCCTGAACCCGCATTGAGAATCTGTGACGACACCACCACCTGCACCTGTTACGTGGTCCAGTACTACCCTGCCGACCCTCCTGTGAAATGGCATCTGGCCTAATGACCTGAAGCCAATAACTAAATCAGCAGCATCTTTTGATGTCGGTTCAATAAGCAGGGGTATCTCATCCGGATTGTGCTGACCATCACCATCCAGCAAAACCAAAGCATCGAATCCATGTTCAACGGCATATCTTAACGAGGTTTTTACTCCTCTGCCTTTTCCCATATTCTCACCATGCGAAACGACCACAGCACCCGCTGCCGTTGCTACTTCCACCGTCTTATCGGTAGACCCATCATCTACCACCAACCAGAACCTCAGCCACATACTTTCGCGCTATTAATACGACTGACCCGATTGCCAGTTCTTCATTATGGCATGGAATTGCCGCGAGTGTTTTCATTACCCTTTTCCTTTTATACTTTTTTGCAAGCAAAAACCTTTACTAAAAATATGGGTTTGTACTAAGAAAGGAAGCTTTTTTGCTTCGCAAAAACAAGGGATGCTGTTCCCAGTATAGATTCTCCCCATTCGTGTTCGGTTAAGCCCACTTTGACTTAAGTTATATCTAATTTTAAATAGAATAGACTTACAAATCCCCTTAACCGAACACCCATGAGATTCTCCCATGTACGCATTTCAATCAACTCCAACAATCTAATCTCTTCTTTAACCCATTCAATCAACATCTTCCACAATCTTCGCTTTCATCACCATATAATTCTCTTGTCTTTCTTTACCGCAGGCATAAATCACAGCACAAAACGCCTGTAACATGCACACTAATCCTTTAAACCGAAAACTCATTACAGACAGCTTCCGCTGATCCATGCCGATCCTCTTATCATCCTCCAGAAAAGAAAGTCAATTCAGACTCGGCACGCACTATAAAATAATGTAAATAAATAGCTTTGGCTCTTACTTATCTTTGCGCTCTGGTACTTCGCAGTAATATTTGAATATAATATAATAAATTGGTACAAAATAGAAAAGCTTTTATATAGTCATACTATATAGAAGATGTAACAAAGAAGAAAATGCTAACTACAAACTACTACTACCACAACGGCTGTGGCAATTGGCCAGATGGAGGCTTTAGGCGCCATTGCAGCAGTCATTTTGATTGCGCTCGTTATAGCGAAGGAGCTACTAAGTGCAAGCGAAAATGGAAAGGCATTGTTTCTGAGAAAGATAATAGGCGTTGCAAGCTATCCTCTTCTATTCGCATTTTTTACCGTGGTTCTAGCAAAAATGCTGTAGCGGAAGCGGACATCACCAATTTGAAATAATGCTTTAAGCTAACAGTTATCCAAGTAGAGGTCTAAAGCAAGAGTAAAAGTCACCTTTTTAGAAGGGGTATCAAATTTAAAAGGCATAAATAGAAGAAGTCGGTGAATGTGTCTGTGAGTAAGTGAGTAAGTGAGTGGTAAATCTGTGCTACGAAGGAATCAGTTAATCATCTGCATTGCGTACTTGCTTTTTGTAACATGTGCAGAGATAGTGACGATTTATGAACCGAAGATAGGCATTATATCTCATGCAGTTATCCTGCTCGCACTGATTTCATATTCCGCATTGGGATCAGATACAGACCGTAATTTCTCGCTGTTTCTTCTAGCTTTAGTCCTCGCTCCTCTTATCCGAATACTAAGCCTATCAATGCCGTTTATTCACTTGAATTTTATTCATGGTTTCCTGCTCATTTCCATACCACTATACATTGCGATCATCATCTGCATGCGGGTGCAAGAGCTTCGACCAAAGGAGGTCGGACTTTGTATGCCTAAGCAGAACCGTGAAAACATGCGCATTGGCGTGGCTGTGATCCTATTTGCAATACCCGTTGGAATAGTGGAATATCTAATTTTGAAGCCTGCCCCTTTGCCGGTGTTAGGAGTCCCGAATTTTATCGCTTATTCACTCATTTTCTTCCTGTGCACCGGTTTCTTAGAGGAGTTGGCATTTAGGGGTCTGATACAATATAACGCAATAAAAATGATGAATAAATGGTGGGGTATTCTTTTTGTATCAACTCTTTTCGGCGTGCTTCACCTTGGAAACATATGCCCGTGGCATTTGGATTGCGTACTTGCTTTTTCTGTGGGCTTTGTGTTCTCAATTGTGCGAGAGAAAACGGGTTCAATATACGCAATAAGCGTTTCGCATGGTATTATTAATATCATACTATTTCTTGTTGTGCAATAGATAAAAGAGAAGACGGTAAGAAGAATAGGATCTTCCTTTTGTACCTCAAACATGGTGATAGTTCTGGCGAGGATCATGAACGGTGTTGAAAAGACGATGATAATAACGAAAACGAGCAAAAGGAATCCTATGATCCTCGAATATTCTTCTAAGAAACTTTTCATTCCGCCTCCCACGTAACATTAGACCCAAAGCGACTGCTTACTTATACAGAGCAAGAAGATTCTTCTTATTTCGTATCGCATTGTATTCATAAGTGAAATCCATTGTTTTTCGTTCTCTTCAGCCATTAATTTGAATGCAGATGCCGGGTTAAGAGAAAGATATAAATGCGAGCAGGAGATTTATATTATATATAAGACTAAAATAAAAGATGAGAACTGCGTGGTTGGGGATACGAATGGGGCTTTGTGTATTGCTCCTGTTTGCGGTGATCTATGCACTATTAATCGTCATAGCCACCTTCACCGGAGTGGGCACGCCGATAGTTTACGCCCTACTTGCTGGTGGATTGGTGGCTGTTCAGTTCTTTATAGGTCCAAAGATAGTAGAGAAGACAATGCACGTTCGCTATGTTTCGGAGACCGAGCAGCCGGAATTGCATCGGCTGGTGACGGAATTAGCGATGAAAGCAGGGATACCAAAGCCAAAAGTAGGGATTTCTGATATAGCGATACCGAATGCGTTCGCGTTCGGCACATCCAAAAGGAAAGCAAGGGTTTGCGTTACTAGAAAATTGATGCAGATGCTAAGCAGAGATGAGTTAGAAGCGGTTTTAGGGCATGAGCTATCACACATAAAGCATCACGATATGGTAGTTATAACGGCGCTGAGTGTGATACCGATGATATGCTACTTCATCTATTTCAGCTTCTTCTGGTCCGGTCTCTTCGGCGGTGGCGGTAGAGATAGAGAAGGAGCGTTACCTATGATGGCGATTGCACTTATTGCATTCGCATTATATTTCATAAGCAACCTCATCGTGCTTTATGGATCGCGAATAAGGGAATATTATGCAGATGCCGGAAGTGTAGAGCTAACGAAGAAGCCTCATGAACTTGCTTCTGCATTATACAAAATGATCTATGGTAGTGCCGGTCTGAAGCAGGAGAAGGTGAAGAAGGAACTGGGCAGCATGCGCGCTTTCTTTGCCGCAGATCCCATAACAGCACGAGGCGATTTAAAGGATCTGAGCGCTGCTGATCTGAACAGAGATGGTAAGATAGACGCATATGAACTGAAGATATTCGCAGAAAGGGCGCAGGTGAGTCGTGCGGACAGGTTGATGGAGATCTTCTCCACGCATCCTAATCCCGTTAGCAGGGTTAAGAGGTTGGGCGAGTATTTATAAGGTAATGAAAACCACGAGATTAACACAATAAATTGGGATTATTTTGGTATAAAGTAGCCAATAGTATAGTAAAACTATGTTAATATCATTCTTTTTCTCGTGATAATCTGTGTAATCTTGTGGTTATAAAAAGGAGCTAAACAAATACGTCCTTTTCACTCACACACTCAACCGCCACCTTTATCAGCGCCACTATGTCCCTCTCGTTCCATCGCGAGGAATCGATTACCAGGTCATAAATGGCAAGATCGTCCAAGTTTATCCCGTAATATTGCTCATAGCGCTTATATTCTGACCGTTCTCGGTCTTTCATTGCAGAAAGAGCATCTTCATATGCTATGCCTTCGCGCCCTCCAATTCTTCCCGCTCTTATTTCCGAAGGCGCTTTCAACCATATCTTCAAATCGGCTTTGGGAACGAAGAATCCCGATAGTCTGCTTTCTATAATGACATTCTCACGCTTCATCGCCTCTTCGCCCTGCATCTCATCTATCTGCCTATCGAACTCATCGTTATTCTCTGCTAATTCGCTAAATTGATCCAACTGCAATTTCTTCTCTTTCGCTATTCGCCGGAACATCTCGCCCGCAGAGATTAGCTCCATCGCTAATTCCTGCGATAGCAATTTTGCAACTGTTGTTGTTCCACTGCCTGGAAGACCGCTTATTGTTAGTCGCATAAAACTTTCTTTAAAAGAAGGTTTTATTAAAGGAATAGTTTTTCAATGATTTTTGATAATCGGACGCAGATGAACGCATATAATCAGGATTTTAAATATATTGTTTAATTGACGGTAAAGTAGCTAATAGTGTACTGAAACTATGTTATTAATATTCTTTTTCTCGTGGAAATCTGTGTAATCTTGTGGTTATAAAAAGTAGCCAAACAAAAACACAAACCTTTTCAGCCTTTTATAACGCCAATAGCTCTGAAAGCCGCTACTTTCTTCGCTATACCGGATACTTCACAACTCCGAACTACCACTTCCGGGTCTTTATAGGCTGCGGAAACTTCTTCCGCCAGCTCGCCATATTTGTCAAATTGAATACCTCTCTTCTTCCTTACATCTCGTTTTGTTCGTTCTCGCGTCTTCACTATTATACTCCGCTTCGCTAATTCCGCTTTCACTTCACTGCCCCGGTATTGCCTCATTGCCGCCGTCCTGCTCATTTCTCTACCAGCGCCATGAGCACAACTTCCAAAAGTCTCAGCTCTTGCTACCTCTGTGCCCACCGCCAAGAAACTGCGTGTGCCCATCGAGCCGGGAATCAACACCGGCTGGCCAACGTTCCGGTATATCGGTGGTAATCGCTCGTCACCAGCAGGAAACGCCCGTGTCGCACCTTTACGGTGCACACACAACTTCTTCCGCTTCCCGTCCACCACATGCTCTTCCTCTTTCGCTATGTTATGTGCAATGTCGTACACCAGCCTAATTTCCATATCTTCCGCTTTTCTTCGTAGCACATCTTCAAATACTTTTCTTGTCCAGTGGGTTGCGAGTTGCCTATTCGCAAAAGCGTAATTCGCACATGCGCACATCGATACGAAATAATCCATGCCTGTATCACTGTTCAAATACGCGCAAGCCAGTTCACGCTCTAAGCCGAGTATCTTTGATAACGTTGCATCTTTGTTCATCTCGCGTTCGAAATTCCGCAGATAGTAAGAGCAAACACCGTGCGAGAAGCCTCTACCGCCGGTATGAATCAAAACAGTTACCTGTCCCACCTCGTCTATTCCATACGCATTCGCAAGTTGCTCATCAAAAATCTCATCCACTACCTGCACCTCTAAAAAGTGATTCCCGGAACCGAGCGTGCCTAACTGTGGAGACCCGCGCTTCTTTGATTTCTCGTCTATCTTATCTATACTTGCAGCTTTTAATCTACCGCCCTCTTCTGTACGCTCTATGTCCTCCTCCCAACCATAACCATTCTCAATGCACCATTTGGAACCGCCCAATAGCACCTCATCTAACTGACTATACGAGAGCTTCACTTTCCCAGATAGTCCAAGTCCCGCGGGAATATAGTCAAATAAGCTGTCCAATAGCTCAGACAAATGAGGCCTTACATCGCCCTCCTTCAGATTGGTACGGATAAGCCTCACGCCACAGTTTATGTCGTAGCCAACGCCACCGGGAGAAATGACACCTTCCTCGAAGTCCGTAGCCACAACGCCGCCTATCGGGAAGCCATAACCCTGATGCCCATCTGGCATAACCATAGAGTATTTTTCTATGCCTGGAAGCGAAGCGATATTAATTGTTTGTTGCAGCGTCAGGTCGCTTTTCATCTTTTCCAATAGCGCTTCTGCTGCATATACCCTTGCCGGCACCCTCATGTACTCCTTATACGACTGGGGTACTTCCCATACATCGTCCCTTATCTTGTTAAGCGGAATTACCATTTGAAACATCCCACATATCTGTAATTACTGCGCATTTTTTCTAAAAATTTAGGAACAAAATAAGAGTTCCTATAAAAAAATTGGGTGCCATGCGGACTAAACTAAACTAAACTATGCGCCTGGCGGCTGTGTAGCTGCGCCTAAAGCCTCTCGCAACTGCTGTTGCAACTGCTGATACCTCTTCTGTACTCGCTCATTCTGCCGCTCCAGCGTTTTCAACCGCAAGGCGTAGGTCTCTTTCTTCTCTGACAGTTCCTCCTTTACTTCATCGCTACTGGCTTTTATCATCAACATGCCAACATTTTTGTATATCGCTGAATTTTCATCGTGCTTTTCCAATTCCTCTAACGCGCTTTCTGAGTCATGCAACATAGCCTCTACCTGCATCTTCTGACTCCCCGCGGCTTCTATTTGAACCTTAAGCTGCTGAAGCTGAGCAAGCTGGTTCTGCAACTGCGGGGGCATCTCTCCACTTCCACTCATTTTATTTTATTATCCTTTTATTGTGTGTCTAAATAAATCTATTTACGATTTTAGTTAAACTATTCTTTTGACTCTTATAAATATAAATTTATGGTACATGCATCATGACCGAAGAGAGAGAGAAAGTAGGGGTATTAGTTATTTCTTATGGCTCACGAGCGGCTGCGCTAATAGATGCACTGAGCAGAAGTGCGAGTTATGAGGCGCGTTTGTTTGTTGCGGACAAGCAAAGGAACCCCTTTAACGTGACACATGCAGAGAAGCACGTGGTCATTCCGGATTTGGATGTGGAGAAGATATGCGACTTCGTGGAAGCGAATAAAAGCAGCATAGATTTCGGGATTTGCGGCCCTGAGAAGCCCATAATTGCTGGTGTTCGGGATGTGATAGAGCGTAAGACCGGTGTGCCAATGATATGTCCGACGAAGAGATATGCAATAGAGGGGAGCAAAGCATCGCAACGGTATCTGATTGAGGATTGTTGCGCGGAGGCGAATCCTAAATTCAAAGTGTTTCATCATGCGGATTATAAGAGCGTAAGTGAAGTGAAAGAAGCGTTATGGGCATTTTTGGATGATTTTGGCGATGAAGTAGCAGTGAAGCCAGATAAGCCCGCTGCCGGTAAGGGCGTGGGTGTCTGGGGCGACCACTTCACCTCTCGAGAGCACCTTTTCACGCATTTCCGCTCCATCTTTGAGAGTGGTAGTGACGTGATATTAGAGGAGCGAGTAGAGGGCGAAGAATCTAGCTTTCAGGCGTTCTGTGATGGTAAAAGGCTCCTCGCTCTACCGGACACAAGGGATTATAAACGCGCTTTTGATTCCGACTTGGGCCCAAATACGGGCGGTATGGGCTCTTATAAAGATACTACAGATTGGCTGCCGTTTATTGATGAACGTGATCGTGAAGAGGAGGTGCTTTTGGTTCAGAAGATATTCAACAAATTGAGAGGGAACGGAAGCAATGACGAGCTTAGGGGTATACCGCTTTATGTCGCTTTTATGCATACCCGAGAAGGTGCGAAGATACTGGAGATAAACAGTCGACCAGGCGATCCCGAAATAATGAATATATTGCCTGTTTTGGAGAACGATTTTGTGGATCTCTGCTTTCGTATGATAGAAGGAACTCTTTCGCGACTCGAATGTGCGAAGAAAGCGACAGTGGTGACGTATGCCGTGCCGATGGATTATGCAGGTTATCGTAAAAAAGATAGTGGCGCTAAAAGGGTTGATTTGAGTGCGGCCTATGCGTTGCAGGATACTTATGGCGATCTTTTGCGGGTATATCCCGGATCTATGGAGTTACGAGAAGATGGAAATGCATATGCGCTTGGATCACGAACTGTTTGCACCGTGGGCGTTGGTGAGACTATAGAAGATGCGAGGGAACTATCTCTGGAAGGAATTAGGAATATAGATGCTGCGTTGTGGAACAGGTGGGACGTGGGAGCTGCACATTACATAGAGCGGAACATAAAGAAGATGCGGGAGTTGCGGGGATAATAGTCAGAATAGCTAAATAAAAACAATTTTAATAATCGGACGCAGATAATTAGGATTTTAAATATTTTGATGGTTTAATAGACGGAGGAGATTATTAGAATCTTCTATCGCGTTTATAATAAACTGGGTTTATTATGTTATGGTTTTCTGGAAAAGGTTTGTTTATGAGAATGCAATGATGATAAAATTAATTGTTGACACAGATTAACACAACACTTTTTCTTTTTTACAAAAAGAAAATTTAGCCTGTGCTAAAAGAAAAACACAAATGTTCTTTTGGTAAAGCTTTTCTTTTTAAGAAAAGGTTTGTGTAAATCTGCGTCCTAAATTAAATATGTAGAAGTTATACGTTATTTACATACGATAGAAATTCACTCTTCCTTATTTTTACCCGTTTCAATCTCCTTCTTTATCGCCGCTGCGATTTCCGGATCGTCTTCTTCTATTATGAAGACACCCCGATAACCACAATCCCTGCATTCGTATATCTCGCCAAGCCAGGGCTCATAGTTCAACTCCTCGGAGCCACATTTCGGACAGATTTTCATCTTCTACACCCCCGACACCAGGTCCAGCAATGCTGCCCTTGGGTCCTTCGCCTTCACTACGCCAGAAGCCAGCAGCACACCGTCTGCGCCCAACTCTATCGCAGCCTTTACATCCTCCCCGCTTGTTACTCCTGCGCCGCAAAGCACAACACAGTCCGCATATACTCGTTTCACTTCTTTCACCGTCTCTTCCACTATCCCTGGGTCCTCCTTTGATACCGATCTGCCGCTACCGATTAACTCCGGCGGTTCCACTGCGACTGCGTACGGTTTCAGTTCCGCAACCGCTTTACTCACCGCGATATTATTCGTGCAGACTATCGTTAGAATGTCTAAGCTTGCTGCTTTACCTATAATGAACTCGACATCCGCGATTTTCAGTCGGTGCTCTGAATGATTCACGAGTGTGCCCGTAGCACCCGCCGCCTTTATTGAGTCCAGCGTTACAAAGCCCGTATGACTGCCCGGTTCTACGGCCTCAACGTGCTGTGCGAAACACGGTATCTTCACTGAAGATGCTATCTTCGCAAGTTCCACCTGCTGTGGGCAGATGACAATACTCATACCCTGCTCTGCGGAAACCGCCTCGCATATTTTGGCTAGTTCAAAACCCCGATCACCCGTGGATTCCAGGTACGTCTTTTCATTTAACACGATTACAGGCAGATCTATTTTTCTTCCCATATTTATTCTTTCACTTATCTCCTTTGATATACACTACACTAACTAGATAGAAGTACGTTTTTCGATTTTATATAACTTGTTTCAGTTCTCCGATATTATGCACAAAAAACGTGGGTTCCGATTCATACATTATACCCTTCTCTGCGTTACCGATAAGCACGGAATCAATACCGGCTCTATTTGCCGCTAATATCCCCACCATGCTGTCATCTACCAACATCACATCCTCTCGGTGCATATTCAATTCGCTCAGGACCTTATTAATGTAATAAGGGTTGGGCTTCCTATTTGCCAGACTTATCAAATCGCTACTCCGCCCATACCATATTTTGAAGTGCTGTTTCAAATGGAAATGCGCAAGTGCATAGTCCACACACGCCTGTTGTGAATCGCTCACCACGGCAAGATAAAATTGTCCGCTGAGATAGTTTATTATCGCCTCAGATCCGTCGCATAGCTTTATCTCGCCCGTTTGCATCGCTTCTATCTTCGCTTCTATGACATCCGCCTCCCGCCGTGCCCAGAACTCTTCTGTATCTAATCCGAATTTATTACAAAATCGTCTCACTCCTGCTTCGCCATCTGAATGCAGAGGCGCGAGAAATAAACTATCTATCTCCGTCATGGAAAGTGATAGCCCATAAAGCCGCAAAGTTTTTCTGAATGCTTCATAGGCCCACTCATGTGCTATCGCCCTTACACCCCTCGAATTCAGAAGCGTTTCGTCCATATCGAAGATGACTGTCTTATATCGGTTCACCATATAACTACATAAATAGTATACAGGAAGTTATAACCCATATTAAGAATAAAACAGAAGAAGGAGAAAGTGCAAAAATGAGTGTCGAAACGAAGGAACTGCATTTTGATACACAAGGCGAGGTGGAAATAGTAGACATAACGGAGAAGGTGAACGGTAAACTAAGAGAATCTGAGATTGAGGACGGTATTGTAACTGTCTTCGTACCAGGCGCGACGGGAGCGATCACAACAATAGAATACGAGCCCGGTCTACTGCATGATTTACCCACTGCATTGGAACGGTTATTTCCTAAGGGTATGGGATACGAGCATGAATATAGATGGCATGACGGTAACGGGCATTCACATGTAAGAGCATCTTTCTTAGGCCCGTCTTTGACCGTGCCCTTCAGAGCGAAAAAGCTCATGCTGGGAACGTGGCAGCAGGTGATATTTATCGAGCTGGACAATAAGAGGCGTTCAAGAAGAATAATCCTTCAGATAATAGGGTAGCGAGATATATGAGAAGGGCAATTGTCGCCTGAATACATAGGGTAATCGTGTTAAAAATATCAAAATCATCCACCAGCAGATACTCGCAATAATTTTAAAATCTCTCTGTAATTCCTTTCTCGCCCCACCCGGAACAAAACCCTGATGAAATCGCGGTAATCGGTGATGAATCTTGCCCGGATTAAGATATTCATCACTTCTTCCTCTTCTTTTCCGCTTATCCTAAATCCTATCTCCTTTATATTCCTTTAATACTCTCGCTATTATTTGATAGCCCCATGAACACCACCATCGCAAACATAGCCATTATAACCATTATCTTCACACCACTCTCTTTTCTTCTTATCTTTCTACCTCTAACCACGATGCAATCGCTTTTAGTGAATCAAGTGCAGTTTCACATCGCTAAAATCTAATATTATTGATGTTCTCGTTCTCTGGTGCGAAACCAAGTTCGATAAAAGATGGACGTGTGGAAGGCGATATTCAAAACTTCCTCAGACGATGTAAAGAGCATCCGATTTATACCTTTTCCTGTTTGATGCTTCTAATCTTGCTTTTTTGGGTAATTGGTTATTATAGCGGGGAGTTATTAATGAGTGTTTTCGCATTCGTCATAATGCTACCGATTCTTTCGGTATTTGCATTGATATTGAATATTTTCTTTGTTGAGTTTGTGCATCGGCTCGATAATACGCCGAACATGTACAAAATTATGCCAATCGTGGCTTTTGGGGACGTTATTTCCTGACTGCACAATTTACCACTAATCAATATCTGATTGATGTTCTTGTATAATCTTTTCGACTGCTTCCGGTGTGCTAACATAGTGATCATCCAGCCACTGGCCTATTTTTCGCAACCATTTCGGTTTCTCTATGTCCTTTAGTCTAACGCCCTTTTCACCTGCCTTGCCCGCAAGTTTCGTTGCTATTCCCGTATGACGAGTTCTTGCAATAGGGTATCGGCTATGTAGCCGGCAGCGATATTTGCAGCCATGCTCTTACCTCACTGGACCTCTTCCCTAAATTGAATACCATTAAGAACTATATCAGCAAATGCACTGACTTCTTTATCTTCGTCTTGCCTGAGCCTTTCCAGGATGCTCTTTATCCTCTCCTTTTCAGGACCATCGGGTCTGTCCCGGTAATTTCGTAATAGTCCCGTTGAACCCACACCTAAAAGCCAAAACTTTAATTCTCTACCTATGGATGAAAGTAAAGACTCAAAAGTTTCAAGTGCCTTCTCTGGACATTTTTGTCCCATCATGTCAATACCATCAATCGCTGCTGCTCTTAACAAGAAATCATCAGAGTTAATACTGAATTTATTTAAAATTTCTATTGCAGCGCAAGGATTATTTTTTACTTCATCATATATAAACTGCACAATATTTTTTTCTATAACACCATCCCTACCAGCAGCATGTAATACACCTAAAGTCTCCGCGGGATTTGAATTTGGTAAAACTGCATTGTATCCAAGCCAGAACGCTAATGCTTGATACTGAGGGCTATATTCAGCACTGGCTACGAGATATCTTTGTATTGTATTCAAATGTACCAAATCCAGCATCTTGTTGATTGCCTTGCTTTTTATTTTTTGTGTGATTTTTGTTTTTTCAATCTCTTTTGGTGTTGTTGCTCTATCGTAGGCTACTTTAGCCATTTCGCGCATAAAATAGTCTCTATCATTTAATAATTTTTTAAAAATAGAGATTGACGCTTTTTTGGCTTTTTCATGCCTTTCAACAGACACATTTTTAAATTCATTGTTAATATTGAATTCTAATGCCATAAAGCCAGTAAATCGGATTATCCAATCGTTCTTTTCTGCTAAAAAATCATTTATTATTTCTGGATTATAATACCTTGGATTTGCTAAAACTTCTGAAAATTGCTCAAAATTTGGTGTTGTGGTAATCTTCAAACATTTTTTCATGAACTCACTTGAAACATCAGGCTTAATTTCATAAAGTTTACACAGAATAAAATGTAATACAAATTCATTAATAAACAACAATTTTTTCTCTGATGATAAATATTTATTTATAAATTCAAAAACTTCATCCACACTCATCTCTCTAAATATGTTTGGATTCACTATACTAATATCCGACAAAGCAATACCCCAATCCTCTAGAATATTATATGCAATTCTTTTATAAGTTAGATCAATATTTACGGAATCGGAGTATATAAGCTGCTTAAGAATGGAGATAGTCCCCTCGTTTTTAAACCCGGAATCTTGTAACATGGTGAGAATTGCAAAAACAAGCTTCTTCTCTTTCGGATTTAGTATAATTTTATCTAATATCTCTAAAACACGTTCTGGTAATATATTGGTAAATTCAGTTAAACTATAAATTGCGAAATAAGCAACGTCATTGTTCTCGTCTTTGTTTATGATTTCTTCAATAATGCCAATTGTCTTATCACTATCGAGCTCTTTATTGTTTACCAGTGATGTAACCGTTAATTGCTTTATATCAACGCTTCCAGTATCATATACCCTCTTAATCAAATCAAAAAATTTCAAGGATTGTATTTTATTTTCAGCTAAGATATTTAAAACAACAAAATGTGTGTATGCGTCTGTTGGTGTGTCCAATAAATAGTCAATAACTTCATTATTAACCCCTCCAACATCTTTAATCATGTGGTATGTTGTCTCCAAGATATTTTCAGGCGTCTTCTCCAATTGGGCATAGTATTCGCCTGCATGTCTGTGATATTCCTTCGGGTCGTCTATCAGGTTATAGCTAAAATCCCGTATCAAATCGTGCAAGTAGTATAAATCTTCCTTCTCTTTCACAAGCAGTTTTTCTTCAAGCCGTATCAATGTCTTCTTAACATTTCTGCTTTCGGCCACATACACGCACGCTTCTGACAGAACAGGCGTTCTAAAGACCGACATTGTCTCCAACAGCCTCTGCTCATCGTCATTTAGCCGCTCGTAGATATTATTATAGAGATATCTCTCTAGCCGTCCCTTTTTTGGTAATTTGTTCAGGATCTCTCCCACTTCCATTTCACCTTTTTTAGTTAAACTCACAAACATTGAGAGCGATAACGGATGCCCGCCCATCCGCCTATTTATCTCGCTTAGCTGCTCCTCCGATACATTGACACCCATTTGCTCCAGATATTCCTTTGTAGCTTCAAGCTCGAAACCTTCTACGCCTTTTTCTGTAATATTACTTCCGTCAAGATCGATCTGGACAAATGACGGCGGATTCCGCGTAGTTATAACAATCGTAGAACCTTTAAGCCTATCCTTGAACTGCTTGAAAAGGTCGTGAATCTCTTTATTCTCTACCACATGGTAATTATCAAAAAAGAGCACGTAATTCTTATTTTCCAAACTACCTAGCAACATAGTTATGATAGTGTCATGGTCGGTTGCGCCATCCTCAATGTATCCTGCAAGTTCAGAATCACCGTTTTCCCTTAAGAATCCTGCAAGGGTTCTTGACACAGAATCAAAGGTATCAACATCACGCAACTCTTTCCAAAAGGTGATGTATTCCTCCTTGATGTTTTGTTGCAACTTCGCTGCAAGTTGTGTCTTGCCAATGCCTGCAATTCCTTGAATGACAATCGTATTCTTCTTAGCAAGTGTGTTTCTCAGATCATCTAAATACGTTTCCCTATCCACAAAATCAGATACATCTGGTAGGGCCTCCGGCAGATAGCGGATTTCAATCTGTTTCGACTTCTCAATTCGGTCTAGCCGTCCCTTAATATCTTCAATACCTTCTGATATATTTTTCAAAACAAGGTCTAACTTTGAATCAATAACATCAAGTTTGTCATCCCAACCCATGTTATCGAAAAAAGTCGTGAGTTCTTCACGGAGTTTCTGTTGATCCACACCAGCATTATTTTGAAGTATCTTTTCTAATCGCTTCTCAAACTCATCAGGGTCGAAGTTCTTTTCTACCTCAGCCAAGAACTCCTTATCCTCATCTGTTAATCGTGCGTCATCTATTCGCTCTTTCAGCTCGTTAACGGCATCAAAAATCCGTTGTCCGAGATCGCTTAACTCGCCTTTGTGCTCGGTTAACTCTCTTAGGATCTCTTCTTGATGTTCAGTTATAATCTTTTCGACTTTTCCAGGTGTGCTTACAGGATGATCATCCAGCCATAGGCCTATTTTTTGCAGCCATTCCGGTTTCTCTATGTCCTTTAATTTAACACCCTTCTCACCTGCCTTACCCGCAAGCCTCTTTGCGATCTCAGGAATGACCAAATTCTGCAACAGTGCATCAGCAATATAGCCAGCAGCGATTTCCACAACCATGCTCTTACCCACCCCCTATATTCTTTTATTCCGTTTTCTCAGAATGTTGCTTATCCGGTTCTATTCTGATTTGAGATTTATTAGTCCACCAAATATTGAACGCCATATCATATATTCACCTTATACGCCTCTAGTGTCCTCTCTATATCCTCATCCGAATGTGCAAAACTGACGAAATTCGTCTCAAACTGTGAAGGCGGTAAAAACACACCGGAAGATAACATTTTATGGAAAAGGCGCATATATTTGGCTTTATCGCAACCCAAAGCATCGGCATAGTTCTTTACTGTCGCACCGCCGGGACTAAAGAAGACCTTGAACATCGATCCGACACCCGAGACACATCCTTCGACACCGGAATCGCGCACTAGCTCGCTTAAAACTGTCCGCATAGTCGCACCAAGCGCGTTTATCCTTTCCGGTACACTATCTCGTTCCAATATCTCTATCGTTTTCAAGCCCGCAGTAACCGAAACAGGATTACCACTGAATGTCCCTGCCTGATATACCGCACCGGAAGGCGCTACTAACGCCATAATCTCGCGCTTGCCGCCGAACATGCCGATAGGGAAACCGCCACCTACGATCTTACCCAAAACCGTTAAGTCCGCATCCACACCATAATATTCCTGCGCACCGCCCAACGCCAACCGAAAGCCCGTAATTACCTCATCTATAATGAGCAGTACGTCGTTCTCCTTCGTTATTCTTCGCACTTCGCTCAAATAGTTAGCCGCAGGCGCTATCGGACCCACATTACCCATCACCGGCTCCAATATAATAGCAGCAACTGAATTATTCTCCAGCACAGAGGTAAGCGCCTCCGTATCATTAAATGGAATTTGAAGCGTGTTCTTCACGGAATCCTTCGGTATACCTTTTGAGTCAGGAATACCAAATGTTGTAGCGCCGGAACCTGCTTTCACGAGCACGCCATCATGTGCACCGTGAAACCCGCCCTCTATCTTTACTATTTTATCGCGTCCCGTAAACCCCCTTGCAAGCCTTATAGCAGCCATCGTTGCTTCACTACCTGTATTAACAAACCGAACCATCTCGACAGATGGGTAATGGCTTATTATCTTCTTCGCAAGCGCTATTTCCTTCTCATGCGGCGTGCCATAAAGCCACCCTTTTTCGAGCTGGTCTACGACTGCACGCTTCACCTCTTCGTTTCCATGCCCTAAAACAAGTGGGCCATACGCCAAACAGTAGTCAATGTATTCTTTAGCCTCTACATCGTATATCTTCGACCCTTTCGCACGCGCCGTATAAAATGGATACGGCTCATATGCACGCACAGGGCTGCTAACACCGCCGGGCATATATCCCTTTGCGAGTTCAAAAAGCTTCTCGGATTTCATCTTCCTTCAGAGTGTGCTTTATTTATTAGCTCTTTTTTTATATATAACCACAATATTCTGTGCTAATCTTGTGTAATCTCGTGGTTTCTTAGTTCATCTCAATTCCTTCAGTCTTATAGCTTCATTTATACGCAACAAATCTACTAGATACTCACAAGCCCTAAAAGCATCCGTCCTATGCTTCGCACCTACCAAAATAGCAACGATAATATCGCCCACATCCAGTAATCCACGCCGATGTATGATCTCCACCGCTTCTATGTCAAATGTATCAACGGCATCTCGTCTTAACTGCTCAAGTTCTACCTGCGCATTATCTTTAACTTCTACTTCCATGCCTTTTAGGCCGTCCTCAACCCGCACCACACCGATAAAAGTCACAATGGCGCCTATATCAGACTTCTTCATCGCCCTTACAGCGCCATCAATGGAAATCTCTTGTTCTGTAATCATCTATAAAACGCGCTTCATTTTATTTTATTTTGTTTTGTTTTGTTATACCCTTGTTATTTTAATATCGCGCTTCTTTGGCATCAACTGCCGCAGGATTTCCTTAAACTGGGCATCGTTTAGCATGCTCTTTAGCTTTCCACTCTGCGCTAATCCAATTAGTTGATTCTCTAGCAGTTCCGCATATTCCGGCTTTGCCATTCTTATGTTCGTTAGCCGTTCTCGCGCTTCCGGTGTGAGAATCTGCTTGATAATACTTCGCTTCGCCTCTTCTATCTCTTGCCGCTTTTCATCTTCCGCGCCCGCTCCTGCCTGAACCTGTGCCATCTCTTCATACTTCCGCCTTCTTATCGCTTCTAGTTCCGCTTCACTCGCCATTTGTAACACCTGCTGTTTCTTCTACTACTTCCTTGATCGGTTCTTGAGTGTTTTTTAGCTCGTGTGCAGCGTTATTGAGAAAAGACTGCCCTTTTGGCGATATTTTCCGCCCTTTTTTCGTCTTGGTTACATACTCGGCCTGTTCTAACTGTGAAAGTGCCTCTCGTATTATCTTCCCAGAAGCAGCTCTAAACCGCTCTCTCTTTGCGCCCCTTCTAACTCTACTACCGTAATACGTACAAAGCCTTGATACCCCTACTGGTCCATTGATATATATCTGCCGCAGCACCGATGCACATCGCACCCACCACCAGTCCTTATCATCCGGTGGTAATTCTTTGCTCGCACCCTTCTTTACATCCATGCCCCACTTAGGCATAGAGATAGCTTTGTTCTTTTTTAATTTCTCCCCTACTGACTTCGTCAGTTTATCCGGTGGCACATCGTATACCGTCGTCATTCTAATTTACCTTTTTATTCCAGACATAAAAAGTTATTTGATTAAAAAAAACCTTTCTTACAAAAGGTAAAAATGAAACTGGGGAGAAACAGATGAATGTGAAAATTGGTTTGGAATGCCATGCTCAACTTCTTACAAGATCTAAATTGTTTTGCTCTTGCTCTACGGACTATCATAACGCTGAGCCAAATACGCATGTCTGCGCAACATGTTTAGGCTTACCCGGCGCTTTGCCGGTCGTGAACAAACGTGCAATACGATATGCGATAAAAATAGCGCTTGCTTTGGGCTGTGAAGTGCAAGAGGAAACTATATTCTATCGGAAGAATTATTATTATCCCGACCTACCCAGAGGGTTCCAGATCACGCAATATGATTTCCCCATCGCTTTTAATGGCTTGGTGCGAATAGAAAGTAATGGAGGTAAAGAGCGCGAGATACGGATAACGCGCGTGCACATGGAGGAAGACCCCGGTAGGCTGGCATATAAAGGTACGATAGATACCGCGAAATATTCGCTTGTTGATTATAATCGGTCGGGAATGCCGTTAGTTGAGATAGTAACCGAGCCCGACCTCAAGTCGCCGAAAGAGGCGCGGATATTTTTAGGTAAGTTGAGGAGCATACTAGAGTATTTAGACGTGTTTGATGGCGATTTGGAAGGTGCAATGCGAGTTGATGCGAATATATCCATTGAAGGGGGCAATAGGGCAGAAGTAAAGAACATATCGTCACATAAGGGTGTGGAGCGTGCGTTATCTTTCGAGATAACACGGCAGAAGAATTTGGTGCGCAGGGGACTTAATGTCCGGCTGGAGACGCGACATTACGATGAAGTGCGTGGCATAACACTTTCCATGCGTACGAAGGAGTTTGAGCATGACTATCGCTATTTCCCCGAGCCTGATCTTGTGCCCATTCACATTTCTGATAGTGTAGAAGCGGTGAAGCAGGAGATACCTGAACTTCCGGACGAAAAGAGGAAGCGATTCCTCGCTCAATATTCTATCACCCCGGAACATGCGAGTTCGCTCATTTACGATCCACATATAGCGGATTACTATGAAGATGTAGCGTCTAAAATAGATCCACGGTTAAGTGCTACGTGGATTGCGGATGTTTTGAAGGGCGAACTAAATTATCGCTCTAGTTCAATGCGCGAGGCGTCAAAAAGGATTTCTCACGATGAGTTCGTCACCATCTTGCGATATTTGGAGCAGGGTGTGATTACCGAGCGAGGGGCAACTGCGATAATAAGGGCGATGCTTGATAAGGGCGGTAAGCCAGAAGAGATAATCAAGATAAAAGGTCTGGCAAGTATGGGTTCGGAAGAGACGGAAAAGATAATATATAGCGTATTAAAAGATAACAAAGGCGTAATAGCGGATTATAAAGCGGGAAAAAAGGAAGCTTTGAATTTCTTAGTCGGGCAGGTAATGAAGCATACAAGGGGTAGAGCGGACCCAAAAGAAGTTAGTAGAATGCTGCGGGACAAGATAGAAACTGGATTTTAGGTGAGTTGTAGTTGGTGCAGGTGTTGAAGGTGATGGTGTCATTGTGGCCTCAAGTACAGGTGTTTGTGACTCTATGCTGAGTTCTTGGCCATTTTTATATAGGGGGTACTTCCATCCTCCTTTGATAAAATCGGCCTCTGACGCTGTGAGCAGCTCATACATCCTCGGCCGCCTGTCCTTGAGGTAGCTATTAGGGTTAACCGCGGGATGGGTCATCCCGTAGTACCCGGGGATGCAGTCAGCAATAAGCAACGTGTCCTGCTGATGATTGGCCTGAACAATGATGTCACCGTGAGGTCCGATAATGATACTGTTGCCGCGATAGTGCCTCTGGTTTGAATCTCGTTCCTCATATCCTGCACGGTTGGAATATGCATAGAACACGTTATTAGTATATGCAAAGGCTGGAAGTACGAGAGTTGAAACGTCGGGATGGAACAGCACTGCGATTGCCGTTGGGTAGGGTATAATAATAGTCCGCAGCAGTTGGTCCTACAATGAGCTTGGCACCTTTTCAGGCTTCTTTGGGGCTCAAAGTGTAGCCAGGAACATATAGCTCTGGAAAGGACAGACAGCAACTGCACACCTCGTTCCTTAGCGATACGAGCGACCTTTTCCAACCTGTCCATGTTCTTGGCCGATGCACCGGGTCCGTATGCTGCCTGCGCCTGATAGATTCCAAGACACAGGCCTTTTCCATATTCCGGTACGGATGCGTAAGTAGAAGTTTTAAACATCAGCTTTTTAGGTGACGTGGTGCCCATCACGCGCAGATCTTTGCGTTACAATTACTTTTGTCCTGGTTCCTTCAACTTGACCGTAACAATCGGAAGAAGGTTGGCTGCGTTCAGCATCTCGAATTTTCCCGATTCTGCCAGACGTTTAGCGAGATAACGGGCGTTCTTCAGAAGGTTCATCGCGAATAAGGTGTACCCTTCTCGGCCAAATCGCAACAGGGTTGTAATACTGCGCCAGGACCATAGCACTGCCCCTGGAGAAATTCAGCGTGTAGGTCGGCATCTCGTCACCGAGATAGTTCACGTAAAAGATCAAATCCTCAGGTGGGTAGATGTGGTCGCGGAAAATCAGCCAACCCAGACCAGGATAGACCAATCCATATTTGTGGCCAGAGACGTTGATCGACTTGACCTGAGGCAGGCGGAAATCCATCTCGAGTTCTGGATTGGCAAACGGCGTGATAAAACCGCCACTGGCTGCATCTACATGAATGGGAATATCCCCTCCTTTTGTTTCCTTGATTTCCATAAGCAGGTCGCTGATCTCCTTGACCGGGTCAGCACCACCCGTAAAGGTTGTCCCCAGGATCGCCCCGACGCAGATGGTGTTCTCGTCAATCCGCTCGGACACGGTCTCCGCACTGATAGTAAAGCGGTCGAGGTCCATCGGGATTATCCGCGGCTCGACGTCGAAATACCTGGCGAACTTGTCCCAACAGACGTGGACATCAGCCCCGAAAACAATATTCGGTTTATCGTGGGGTTTTGCCCTCAGCCTGGCGGCGCTTCTTCCACGTCCATTTATGCCGCAAGTAGTCCCAACATGATTGCTTCGGAAGAGCCAATAGTCGCGGTACCAGCGAAAGTAGTCTCCTCCGGCGCATTGAACAGACGCCCCAACATGTTCACTACGCGCTCATTGATAACTTCGGTTTGTGGGTACTGGAAAGGGTCAATGAAGTTCTTGTTGATGTTTTCCATGAAAATCAAGCGTCAAAATCCATCTCCCTTCCTCAACCCCTCTTCATCTGCGTATCGCTCTATCAAAGGCCTTATCTCCTCGCTATACCAGCCCTTTTTGATATACATGGGATAGATGGGTAGCCGTTCCCGTAATTCATATGGTGCAACTCTTCTCCTGAGTTCGTCCTCTCGTGGCCATGGCGATTCGGGATTTATATAGTCCATGGTCTTCTCCGCTATCCCGCCGAGGTCCGATGCGCCCAGTTCTATCAATTCCGTAGGCGAAGTCAAATTCGGCGGAACCTGTATCGCTATCTCATTCGGCAGTATCTCTTTCGCTGCACGGACAACTTCCTTCAGCTCCTCTGAACTCGGTGGCTTTTTGTTTTCCATTGGCGTGAACGGTTTAGGTAAGAAAGGCTGGACAATAACCTCCTGTATGTGCCCATACTCCTCATGTACTGATTTTATAGCTTCTAAAGCGCGAATAATGTCGCCCTTTTCTTCGCCTATACCCACTAAGATGCCCGTAGTGAAAGGTATCTTGAGCCTACCAGCCTCTTCTATCATCTCCAATCTCAGCTTTGGGTCTTTACCCGGCGATTTATTATGCGCTTCTAGTTCTGAAGTGGTTTCAAGCATCAAGCCCATTGACGCATTCACAGGTCGTAGTTCCTTTAATTCCGCTCTACTCAGCACACCCAAATTACAGTGTGGCAGTAATCCATGCTTTATCGCGAGTTTGCACAGCTCTTTCGTGTATTCAACAAGAGAAGAACATCCCGAGCTGCTAAGGCGATCTATGAAGAAGTGCGAAAAATTCGCGAGTTCTGGCTTTTCGCCTGCTGTGAATAGCGCTTCTGTCGCTGATCCTTTATTAGTTATAATCGCTAAAAATTCGCGCTTGTCTATTACGTAAGCCTCTTCGAGGCTGCGTGCTTTAAACACGCAATAAGCACATGCATTCCTGCATACGTTCGTCACCGGTATGAAAATGTTCTTGGAGAAGGTGATGTATCTCATTTCCTTTTCTTCTATTTCTCTTTGATCGCATATATTTGATTTTTTGTATTTGTATATACAATAAAAACCCACGAGATTTTACATGATTAACACAACACTTTTTCTTTTTTACAAAAAGAAAATTTAGCCTGTGCTAAAAGAAAAACAAGTTTATTTGGATCAATAAGGAAAGGAATAGTCAATTGGGTACTAAAACCAAATTACCAATAATATTATCTCGTGGGAATCTGTGTACTCTTGTGGTTATAAAAAGGAGCTAAACAAATACAAGTTAATTTATAAATATTAAACATTGGCTAATGTGGGTGAGAGAGAAAATGAAGATAATACCCGGAATATCGTCACAGCTCCTGGCTGCGAGAATAGCATCGGAACTGGACTCTAGCGTCTCGTTATGCGAGTTCAAGAAATTCCCCGATGGCGAGTCATACACGCGAGTATTAGACGACGTAAAAGACGAAGAAGTAACCATCGTTCAGAGCATCATAACAGATTCCGACCTGATATGCCTGCTACAACTGATAGACGCGGTAGAAGAAGCGCATGAAACAACCGTAGTTATCCCGTATCTGGGATATGCGAGACAGGATAAGAAGTTTAAACTTGGCGAGGCGATAAGTGCAAGAGCTGTTGCGAAGTGCTTGAGTCTTGATACTATCAAGCGGATTTATGTAGTTAATGTGCATAATAACGCCATATTGCAGTATTTCGATAAAGATACAAAGGATCTGGATGCATCTCACTCAATTGGTGATTACATAGCGAAGAAGGGAATAACACATCCGGTGATAATAGGACCGGACGCAGGAGCGAAAGAGTTAGCGAAAGCAGTTGCCGCACCTCATGGCTTCGATTACGATGTGCTGGAGAAGCGGCGAATAAGCGGCGAGGAAGTGGAAATAACACCGCGAACGTTGAGCGTGGAAGAAAGGAATGTTGTCATCGTAGATGATATTATATCCACCGGCGGCACAATAGCAGAAGCGGCATCTATGCTAAAAGCGCAAGGTGCCGCAGACATTCATGTTACGTGCATACATGGCCTTTTTGTGCAAAATGCAACTCTGCGAATGTTTAAAGCGGGAGTCAAAGAGATAATCGCAACGGATACAATAGAATCCGCTTTTAGCACGATAAGCATAGCCAAAATGGTTGCAGAAGAGTTGAAGAGGTGAAAAAAAATACGACGGGATTTTTTTATATCTCTATTTCTTCTGTGTTAATCTCGTGAAATCTGGTGGTTCCTTTTTGACGGTTGGTTAATGTAGAACTCATCTCTTCGTAAAGCCCATAAACAATGCTCACGGCCAGGATGAAATATGCTGCACTTACTCCACCAAGTGTGCCAAACATATCCGCAATCACAATCAAAGCACCTAAAACCGCACTACCGAACATTGCAATCTTTAATATGCGCTTATCCACCGCCCTCCGTATCGCTTTTATACTCCGGTTATAACGGTAAATTTGACGACCTGATTTACGGATCATTATTCTTATGTCCCTGTTTTCCAATCCAGGCGTCAATTTTAGCCATAATAGGGCGGTTATCATTGCTCCTGCGACCATTATTGACATTTCAATTGCAACTCTTACCGCAATTTGCCAGCCTTCAATGCCCGGAAGCACAAGTGCAGGGTACCAATCCCAGGGGCTATAAATTGGGCTGATATAATACATCAAACCGGACACCGCATTGTTTCCTTCATATGTCCCCAGTACCGTAATACCCTGAGAATAAAGCATCCGACCAATGCCCTGTATGCTCGTTAGCAATAGCCCGCCCAAATTCAATAATACCGCAGGAATAATCATCGCATAAGTAAAGTGCACGAACTTAATTGAAAATTGGATCCTACCATGTCTTCTCCCTGAATATAAACCTGGTATTTTTAGCTCTACACGAGCGCTCCACAGATAGATCAAGAGGAAGAAGAGAGCGATAGTTGTTATAAGTGCTATTAAGTGCTGCTGGAAAAGGAAAACTATTCCACCTTCCCATATCTCGTATGCCGGTACTTGCTGCACGATTTCTATCCCTCTTGGAATCACACCCACAGCAAAGCCGCTTTTGTCTGGGACCCAGGATATAAGTCCGGAAATTAATTGTTGCGTAACGCTTGCAATAATAAAAAGACCCACACCCGAACCTATTCCCCAACGCGATATCACCTCAGCCATATAGTATATCAGCATACCGACTAAGAAGACCTGCAAGAAGAGTAAAAACGAGATAACAGGCAATGGTACACCAAGTTGTGATGCTATTCCCTGATCGGGCAAATAAAAGCCCGTAACATATGTAAAGCTTATGAGAACAGCAAAGCACAAAACAAGCAGTTTCTGCATGTTCAAATAAAATGTCCGATCCTTTTGCGTTGTTAAGTCGAGTTTCATTATCTTTGGACCCGCTAAGATCTGCAGGATAATCGCGGCATCTATAATTGGCATAACCCCAAGAGCGGTCAGCGAGAATCTTTGACCTGCGAAGATAGCTTGCCATCTGCCGAAGAGGTCCAGCGAACATGGCGATAATCCAAAGAGAGGGATATTACTCAGAGCAAAATAGAGAACGAGGATAGCGATAGTAAATACTAGTTTTGTCTTGAGTGGAACATGCCTTTTCGGGCGTTTGACCATCGGGATGTTAGCCAAAAGAGATGCTAACGCATCCCTTACCGCTTTTACGCTCATTTCATCTTCGTCATTCGCCGCCGAAGAATCGTCTCATTGTCGGGTACATTTCCATCATCTGCTCAGATGCCACATCTTCATAAAGCCGGTATGCAATGCTCACCGCCAGAAGTAAACCAGTCCCTGACGCTTGCCCAAGTGTGCCGAACATACTTGAAACCACGCACAACACGCCCAGAATAGCGCCACCCATTAGCGCTATTTTCGGGATGTAGCCCTCCATCAGCCGTTCTATCGTTGCCACGGTCCTGCGATGCCCGGGTATTTGTAGCCCCGAATTATGTATCTGCGCTGCCACATCTTTAGCACCCATTCCTGTTGTATTTATCCAGAACAGGGCAAATATCGCGCCACCTACGATCATAAAAGAGAAGTCAATAGCCAATCGTATGGCAATTTGCCAGCCTTCAATACCCGGAAGCACAAGTGAAGGATACCAATCCCAAGGGCTATAAATTGGGCTGAGATAATACATCAAGCCTGAAACCGCAGTGTTCCCTTCAAACGTTCCAAAAATGGTGATTCCCTGAGAATAAAGCATTCTTCCAAAACCCTGTATGGTCGCCTGTAACGCTCTTACAAGAATCATCGGCAGCACACTCGCATACAACAGCTTAATAGGGAATTTACCCCGTGCACCTCTTGCTACCGCATGTGCTAACGGGATCTCTAATCGAGTGCTCTCAAGATAAACAACGGTGAAAAATACCGCAATAGTGGATATAAGTGCTATCATGTGATTTTGGAAGAGGAAAGTTATTCCGCCTTCCAGTATCTCGTACCCCGGTACTTGCTGCACTATTTCTATCCATCGTGGTATTACTCCCACAGCCCATCCGCTTTGATCAGGAATCCAACTTATAAGGCCGGTAATTACCTGCTGCGAGACACCTGCTAGGATGAACAGCGAAACACCTGATCCTATACCCCATTTCGAGACCACTTCATCCATGAAGTATATCAGCATCCCACCAACGAAGACCTGAATAAACAGTAAGAAAGAAATGAAACGTAGAGATACGCCAAGCTGCGCTGCTACTGCCGGGTCCGGCATATAAAAGCCTACAACGTACGTCAGACTAATAAAAGCAGCAAAGACCAAAACGAGCAGTTTCTGTATGTTCTGATAAAACGCCTGATCCTTGGGATCGCTCAGGTTCAACTTTACTATCCCCGCGCCGACTAAGAGTTGTAAGACAATAGAAGCATCAACAATCGGCATAATACCAAGAGCAGTTAGCGAGAATCGCTCTCCTGCGAATATCGCACGCCATTGCCCGAAAAGATCCATTGACTCCGGAGATAGACCAAATAGAGGGATATTACCAAGTGCAAAAAAGAGAAGTAGTATGCCCACTGTCCAGGCTAACTTAGTTTTAAAATGAACGTGCCACTCGGGACGTTCAACCATGGGGAATTTACCTAAAATAGACGATGTGACATCTCTGAAGTTTATTGCACTCATCTAAATAATACTCACCGTGCCACCAGCACTTTCTATCTTCCCCTTCGCTGTTTCGGTAACTGCGTTCGCAGTGAGCATCAGCTTCTTCGTTACTTTTCCCTTGCCCAGAATCTTTTCTATGCCTAGCTCAGTGACATCGAGATAAATACCATCTGCTTTCTCTTCCGCTTTACCTTCTCTTATCAGTTCTTCTAGCATCTCTTCTAAAATACCGATATTCAGTGTCCCTTCGTCATGGCGGTTATGCTGATTCGAGATATGCATCCCTTTTACTATCCCCATCTTCAACGATCGTACGACATGGTGTGAGTACGCTCCAGCGTTACCGACACCACCCCTACTCCCGCTCCCTCTTCGTTTCTTATGTGAGCCACCGCCGCAGGTTCTTGTTCCGCGTATCCTTTTTAGTCTCTTCTTCATGATCTATGCAAGCCCTCTTAATCTTATAGTCTATCTCAGGTTTAAAAATATACCTAATATACATTTCTTTTTATAGCACAGCAATAGTATAGTTTTATATATTATAATTTATTGGGAGATTAAGGAAAATGTCAGAAGTAAATATAAAGATAGAGAATGTAGTGGCGAATGCAAGGATTACAGAGAGCCTGGACCTGGAATATGTTGAATCTCAGTTAGAGGCGGCGATGTTCACGAAAAAAAAGTTCCCTGGCCTTGTATATAGGACAAAAGAGCCCAAATCCGCTTTTCTTATCTTTCGTTCTGGGAAAATAGTATGCACGGGAGCGAAGACCAAAGAAGGTGTGCGTACGGTGATGGATAAGCTTTCTTCTGACCTCAGAGGCATAGGTATAGAGGTGGAAGAGCATCCCGAATTCAAAGTGCAAAATATCGTGGCTTCTGCCGATCTTGGAAAAGAACTTAATCTCGGAGCTATTGTGATGGGGTTAGAACTTGAAGGCATGGAATATGAGCCCGAAGTTTTTCCCGGATTAGTTTATCGTATAACCGATCCCAAGAGTGCCATATTGATTTTCAGCTCGGGCAAGCTGGTTATAACAGGTGGGAAGACGTTAGACGATTGTAAAAAGTCCGTAGAGATATTGCTGACGAAATTAAGGAGTTTAAACCTGTTTTAAGCGTTTAGAGTTGATGGGCGATAAAGAGAAGCTGAAAATAGCAGTTGCGGGAAAGGGCGGTGTGGGGAAAACAACTATTGCAGGTACGCTCGCTCGACTCCTTGCGAGGGATGGGCACAGTGTAATAGCAGTGGATGCTGATCCATCAATGAACTTAAAATTTGTATTGGGTATAAAGGATAACCCTAAGCCCGTGTCCGAACTAAAGGACTTGATTTTCGAGCGGACTAACGCTTATTCAGGGATCTACAAATTAAATCCCAAAGTAGATGATGTAATCAGAAGATACGGGGCAGAAGGACCCGATGGTGTGACATTGCTGGTAATGGGAACGATAGAGAAAGGCGGCTCGGGCTGCACATGCCCGGAAAATGCGTTCCTTCGCTCTTTACTGCGTCATATCCTGTTCAAGGGGAACACGGTTATAATGGATATGGAAGCGGGGATAGAGCATTTGGGCAGGGGAACGGCAAAAGGGGTTGACTTACTGCTTGCCGTGGTCGAGCCCGGGATGAGGTCGGTAGAGACAGTCGGTAGAATAAAGACGCTCGGAATGGATATAGGGATAAAAAATGTGGCGGCGGTGATGAACAAGGTTACAGATCCAGAGATGGTAAAAATGATAGAAACCAAATTAAATGCTATGGACATACCATTGTTGGCGATCATTCCTCACGATCAGGCGTTGATAAATGCTGATATAGAGAATAAAGCACCTTTAGATGTAGGTGGAGATGCAGTTGAGCATATAAAAACAATTAAAGAAATCTTAATCGATTGCCAAACAAATTTAGTACCGAATACTTAAATAGCAGATTAAAATAATAAATGAGACTAGTAGCAGATGGAGAACAAGGATATAGAGCGGGATAAGAAAAGGGCAGAATATGAAGAAGGCTTAAAAAAGACGTTGATACCAGTCGCATTCGGTATTCTTGCTGGCGCCTTATCCTTTATTTTGATAAAAGATCCAGTATCAACGGATGGTTTGATTATTGCAATTATCATGATATTTGTGCAGAAGTTTGTCTATCGGTCCTTACATATACCAATGGAAGGTGTAAAAGACTGGATTTATCTCGCTTTTATGACTCTTTTCTGCTGGTTCGTCGCTTATACGTTAATGTTGAATCTGTAGATCGGAATTTAGAATAATGTGGGTGGCTGCGATAGCGAGGGCATCCGTAACATCATCGGGCTTTGGCATTTCCTCTAATTTGAGATTCGCCATTACACTGGTGGCGACTTCGCTCTTTGTTGCCCTGCCATATCCGGTTATAATGCTCTTTACTTCGGATGTGTTATATTCATATGCCGGTATGTCGGAGATCGCAGCAGCTAAGAGACAAACTCCTCGTGCCTGACCAACACTTAACGCCGTCTTCACGTTGGTATTGAAGAAAAGCATCTCTATCGCCATAACATCAGGCGTCGCGGCCTTTATCACGGCGAGCAGATCATAATAGATCTTTTTTAATCGCTCTGCATTCGATTGCGCGGGAGTTGTCTTCACATAACCAAAATCAATTGGTTTCAATCGCCCGTTGTTTAACTCGACAACACCCCATCCAGTGCGAGCAGTTCCTGGGTCTATTCCTATCACACGCATAAAAAAACCTTTGATTCCTTCAAAAAGTTTTAAAAACTTTACCAATGAAATATTAATTATACTACATATAAAATGAATTGTTAAGGGGAGTGAAAAGAAGGAAAGTAAGTAATGGAGAAAGAAGAAGGGATTGTAGTTCCCGGGGATTTCCTGGGTACTTCTGAGGAATTTACGCCCGGGATGGGCGTGTATGATGAAACTGGGAATATCTATGCCTCTGTGACTGGAGAGATTAGCATAAGTGATAAGAGAGTTATAGATGTCCTGCCAAAGGTAGGGACACCGCCAGTGCCAGAAGAAGGAGATGTGGTTATAGGAAGGATAGAAGATTTGAGAGATGCTGTTGCTGTCGTGAATATAGCGCGGGTGGAGGGTAAAGGAGATCGAGAAGTTGCCGCATCTACGCAGGGTATTATCCATATATCGAATATAAAGAGCGGGTATGTGTCAGAATTGCAGCGTGAGTTTGGTTATCTGGATCTGGTGAAGGCGAAAGTGCTGGACGCAAAGGCATTAAGACTTAGCACGGAGGGGAATGATCTGGGCGTGATAAAAGCGATATGCGGGAAATGCAAAGGCGATTTGAAGAAGAAAGGGAATACGCTGACGTGTGATAAGTGCAAGAGGGTAGAAGTAAGGAAGCTATCTGAGGATTATGGTAAGGGATTATTGTAGCTATCTCATACTAAACTAAACAAAACTAAACTAAACAAAAGGGTGATCTGAGCATGGAAGAGGGAGACATAAAGATGAAGGTAGTGGAGAGGAATGAGAACGAACTGCGGCTAGAGATAGAAGGGGAGGAAAATACTCTTTTAGCACCGCTGACTTCCAAGCTCCTGGAGAATGAAAATGTAGACTTGGCAACTAATAGCATGACACATTCGCTGCTGGGCAATTCCATATTGTATGTAAAGATGAAAAAGGGCGATGCTTTAGAAGCCGTAGAATCCGCAGCCACTTCTCTTGCTTCCGACTTTGAAGAGTTTGGGCGGAAATACCGGGCGGCAATAGTCTAGCGGTAGGACATAGGCTTCCCAAGCCTGTAACCCGGGTTCGAGCCCCGGTTGCCGCATAAAACTTCCTCTCTTGGAGACGGTTTTTGGCATATAACCTTTAGGATTTTATTTTATGACTGTTACCTAAAGTAAACTAAACTAAATACTGTGTTGGGCGGATGATATGGACCAGATAAAGAAATATGAATTCAGGAAGATGTTGGAAGAACTGAGGGAAAAGACCGGGCGAGGTACCGAGCTCGTTTCTGTTTACATCCCGCAGGATAAACAGATTTCCGATGTTACTTCTCAGCTCCGTTCGGAGTACGGACAGGCGATGAACATAAAGAGTAAAACAACTCGTACTAATGTTCAGAGCTCTCTGGATTCCATATTAGCAAAGCTGCGGTACGTACGTGTGGATGAGAACGGGTTGGTTATTTTCTGCGGCGCCGTAGCTAAGGGAGGGGACAAAACAGATATAGAAACATTCATTGTGGAGCCGCCAGCGGAGATACATTCCTATATCTACCATTGCGATTCGAGCTTCTTCCTCGAGCCGCTGGAAGATCTAGTGGACGAGCACGAGAAATACGGCTTGATTGTGCTTGACAAAAGAGAGGCAACTATCGGTGTCTTGAATGGGAAGGTGATAGAGTCGCTGAAGCACATAACCTCCGCAGTTCCGGGAAAGATGAGAAAAGGAGGGCAGTCTGCACCGAGATTCCAGCGGCTGCGGCTAATAGCAATCGGCGATTTTTATAAGCGAATAGGTGAACATACAACACAGGCATTGCTTCAGATGAACCTGAAAGGCATTTTGATTGGTGGTCCCAGTCCGACGAAGGAGGAATTTTTAAAGGGGTCTTTCCTGCATTATGAGTTACAAGATAAGATTCTTGGTATTTTTGATGTCGCCTATACGGATGAATCCGGACTTTATGAACTCGTAGACAAAGCGGAAGAGGTATTAGAAGGGTTGGATTTGGTGCGTGAGAGGAAGCTGATGACAAGGCTCATGGAACTATTGGTTAATAATGATACTCTGGTGGCATACGGGGAACAAGAAGTGCGGCGGAAATTGGAACAGGGTGCGGTGGATACGCTTTTGGTCTCAGAAGAGCTAGATAAGGAGCTTGTGCACGAGTTGGTGGAGATGGCCGAGGTGATAGGGTCAGAGGTGGAACTAATTTCGACTGAGTTTGAGGAAGGTGCGCAGTTAAAGCGAGCTTTTGGTGGCGTTGCTGCTATATTGCGTTATGGCTAGAAGGTAAATTCACGACATGGGCCTGTATCCGCCCCACCGATTAAAAGCACACATACCAAAAGGCTTATATATACCTTGTACACTTCCAATTTTTAACGGTCTGCTTTATGGAATGCGATGAAAACGAAGTAAGATAGGCCTTACTTAAAGCGATACGAACGAAGCGTACTGTAGCTTGACCTGAAACGGCTCGGAACCATTTTGTGATGAAATCCTCAATTTTCTTATTGTATTGTCTATATACTCAATATACAATAAAGAACCCACCGCCGCATTCGAGATTCAGCATCCTACCAGAGGCGGTGGGCAGTCATAGCAAACCAGACGTTGTTGTCAGGCAGGACTTTGTATCCGTGTTTTAGCTCGATAATTGATGTACTGTAAGCTTTGAGATTTTATGTAATTTGAGGGGGTTTTGTGGATACCAAAGCGTTGATCCGTTGTGTTGCAAGGCTATAGCTGAGAGTAGCGGTTCCAAATAATGTGCTTCGCTTTTTGTTCGTTCTATCGCTTTATGACAAACTTTTTGGTGGTGAGTATCAAAACAAAAAAGCGAATAGCTTTTAATATCCTAGGTCATACCTGTGATAAACGTGTAGTTTATGTCATCGGCGGTCTTGCTTAAAGGCAGGCCTTGTACTTAAGTACGCTGTATGGTGACTTAAAAAGGTATAGTATAAATGGCACATAGAAAGATAAGAGGATTAGAGGATTATGTATTTATGTAGTAATGAACATAATTAATAACTAAGGGGTAAAATGAAGATGAGCGAACCAAAAATAAAAGTGGAGCTTGACGAGCTTATAAAAAGTGCACAGCAACAGCCAGGTATTGCAGATCTAATGTTTGTTTATGGTCAATATGACGAAATGTTGCGGAAAAGTGGTGAATATCTAGAAGGAGTTAAACCAAAAGTTATTATTTCGGCTAGTTCTAATTCGTCATAAATACAGAGGATGATTTATGCCTACATGGGGAGGAATTCTTACGGAATTGAAGCAAACGGAAGAAAAAGGAGTGAAACCACCGTTTGATGCAGTTCGGCGAAAATACTTAGCCGCTACCTACGAAAAGACTGGGCGCAACACCATACTTTATGCAACGAAGTGGACTCAAGCAGGTGTTATTGACCCGGAACTGCTAAGTATCACAGATGAAGATGTTCAAGGATTAATGGAAGTTATTCACGGTCTAAAAGGTCCAAATCTCGATTTAATTGTTCATAGTCCCGGGGGTTCTCCTGAAGCAACTGAAGCGCTTGTTTCATACCTTAGAACAAAGTTCTCTGATATTCGTGTAGTTATCCCACAATCAGCAATGTCCGCTGCAACAATGCTTGCCTGTGCATCAAACCGGATCATCATGGGCAAACATTCATTCATAAGCCCGATAGACCCACAGTTGATACTACATACTCAAGTTGGAGTCC
Organism: Candidatus Methanophaga sp. GoMg3.2; assembly: GCA_013180565.1. Next base: position 35,757 of record QBUN01000424.1, read on the forward strand.
AAGCAGTTCCAGCACAAGCAATATTAGACCAATTTGAATTAGCAAAGTCTGAATGTGAAGATCCGAAGAAGCTGGGTTCATGGCTTCCAATTCTAAGTCAATATGGCCCAGCATTATTAATCCAATGTCGTAATGCTTTGGATCTATCCAAAAAATTGGTTTCCGAATGGCT
>QBUN01000397.1 GCA_013180565.1 Candidatus Methanophaga sp. GoMg3.2
ATGTGATGGCACTTCGCGACATAAGCTGGATCCAGATGTTCGCCGAGAACAATCAGCAAGCATTCGACCTTACAACATGCGCATACAGGATAGCCGAGGATAAAGACGTTCTGTTCCCAACGATGGTGCACATAGATGGATTTTATCTTTCTCATGTAATTGAGGACATGGTTCTGCCGGAAGAAGAAGAAGTAGCGGGTTTTATTCCTGATTACGAGCACCTTTTCGTGTTAGATCCGGACAAGCCAGTGAGCATGGGCTGTTATGGCCCGCCGTTCATATATCCGGAGACGAAGAAAGCGCAGGAAGTGGCTTTTGACAATACGAGATCTAAAATACAGGCGATCTGGGACGAATTTGGCGAGATCTTTGACCGGCATTACGTGCCTGTGGAGAGCTATAAGATGGACGATGCGAGAATTGCGCTCTTGACAATGGGTAGCTGTAGTGAGACTGCAATGCTCGCAGTGGATGAACTGAGAGAAGCAGGCGTAGATGTGGGTCTTATACGGTTGCGTTTGTGGCGGCCGTTTCCATTCAATGAGCTGCGAGAAGCAGTGAAGGAACTCGATCTGTTAGTAGTCTTAGACCGAGCAATATCCTTTGGAATGGGTGGTCCAGTTTGTTCAGAGTTAAAATCGGCATTGTATAATAAACGAGAAGAGCTGAAGATAGTGGGATTCATCGGTGGTCTCGGCGGCCGGGACATACAGATTTCGGAATTTAAGTATATGGTAACGCAAGCACAGGAGAAGGTGAAGGCGATAGAGCGAGGCGAGGAAGTTGAAACAGAGATTATCGGTGTGAGGGAAGGAGGGGGTAGATAGAGATGGAGAAAGAAGAGGATTTGTTTGTGCCGAGGCAGGTTACAACGGAAGAGAATTTCGCTCCCGGGCACCGTGCCTGTATAGGGTGTGGAGAGGCACTTGCGGTTAGACATGTCTGTAAAGCTCTGGGTAAGAATGTGATAATAGTTACCGCAACGGGCTGCATAGAGATTTTCTCATCGTTATTGCCACAAACGTCATGGCAAATGCCATGGATACATACGCTATTTGAAAATGTAGCAGCAGTGATGTCTGGTATAGAATCAGCATATAAAGTGCGAGTGCGAAAAGGAAAGATAGCAGATAAGAACGTGAAATTTGTCGGGTTCGGAGGTGACGGTGCCACTACGGATATAGGCTTACAGGCATTGTCCGGTGCAATGGAGCGTGGGCATACTTTCTTATATGTTTGTTATGACAATGAAGCGTATATGAATACGGGCATACAGAGGTCTTCCTCTACACCATACGGTGCATGGACGACCACTGCGCCCGTAGGTAAGAAGAGCAGCATAGGGCAGATGACGAGGAAGAAGAACATGCCTGAAATCGCAGTTGCACATAATATACCCTATGTTGCGACTGCATGTCCTTCATATCCGCTTGATTTGATGGCTAAAGTGAAGCGGGGAGCGGAAATGGACGGTCCGGCGTATATACACATATTGTCTGTCTGCCCTACTGGCTGGCGGTCTCCGACAGATATAACGATAGAACTGGGTCGTCTGGCGGTGGAGACGGGTGTATTTCCACTTTATGAAGTGATTGACGGCGAGTACAACTTAAGCGTTGATTTACCTGACTTGAAACCCGTAACAGAATATCTGAAAAAGCAAGGGCGGTTCAAGCATCTTAACGATGATACTATAGCAACGATACAGACGAGGGTGGAAGAAGATTACTTGAAACTGAGGGAAAAGGCGGGGGTGAAGTGAAAAAGATGGTAGAAGAAGCAGCCGGATTGGCAATAGAAGAGCGGAAATATGTGCGGTTACCGACCTTTTTAGAACGTGGGTTTTCCGATTTGAACCGCGAAGTCGTGTCTAAGCGAATTTGCTGTCTCTGTGGCACATGCGCAGCGTTTTGCGATAAGATAAAAATAGGGAACGGTAAAAACGAGGCAGCACCTGAGTTTAGTGAGGACTATGACACGGTATGTGGGCTCTGCTATACCTTATGTCCTCGGATTTCATTGCCTCTGTCAGAGTTAGAGCAGAGAATATTTGGCGCGGTACAGGAGGATGTTCTTGGTGTTTATCGCAACTGTTATGCTGTCAAGTCAAAGAAGGGAGATATAACAGGACAGGACGGTGGTACGGTTACTGCTCTGCTTGCATATGCACTAGAAGAGGGTGTGTTAGATTGCGCTGCTATTACCGCTGCGGATGACCAATGGCGCCCGAAAACGAAGGTTGCGACAAATTACGCTGATTTGAAGGCAGGTGCCGGCACGAAATATACACTTTACCCAAGCGTAATAGGCGTTAGAGACGCAATAGAAGAAGGACATACAGCGATAGGGTTTGTGGGGCTGCCATGCCAAATCCAGGGTTTAAGAAAAGTCCAAATGTCTGAGCAGCCTTATGACGTAGGCATAGATAAGCTGAAATTGCTGATTGGATTGTTCTGTATGGAGAATTTCAGAGAAGAGTTGCTGGATTACATCGCGGAGAAATATACCAAGTTGGAAAATGTGAGCAAGTGCGACATAAAGGGTAAGGATTTCTCGGTCTATGCAGATGAGAAACATAGTATCCCGTTAGTGGATATTAAAGATTATGTGGGCGATGGCTGCTCGGTTTGTATGGATTTCACTGCGGAACTCGCGGATATTTCCGTGGGCTCGGTAGGCTCGGAAGAGGGCTGGTCAACGGTTTTCGTTCGCTCGGAGAAAGGAGAAGAGCTAGTTAAGGGGGCTCAAGTTGAAGACAGGAATAACCGATGATTTGGTGCGGATCTCGATTGGTATAGAAGAGCCGGAAGATATAATCGCAGATCTGGATCAAGCATTAGCTTCCAGCTCATGAAGTGACGACTTCCTGCTGACCCCGTAAGGGGAGAGATCGTTAAGGTTTTTGTTGTCTTAAAGGAGGGACATGAACCATCAGAAAAACTTATCACCGATATTCAGCAGCATGTCAAACGGATAACTGCGCCATATAAATATCCGAGAGAGATTGAGTTTGTTAAAGAGCTTCCCAAAACGATTAGTGGTAAAATTAAGCGTAAAGAGCTCAGAATCATGGAGTTTGAGCGAAAGAGAGAGGTGATTGAAAAGCTTAAAGAAAAAGGTTTGTGGCAGAGGTCGGACTAGAGTCCCAGAGTAGGGGAAGGTCTTTCAACCTCTGACACCTCATCGAGCCGTACGTACGGATTTCCCGTATACGGCTCTCCTTCGGCGTTGCCCCAACTTTATTAGGGGTATCATATAACATAACATTCAGACTCGATTTATCGCCCTGCCTATAAATAGTTCTAATAGGCGTCCTTTTCATTATCCCAGAACACAAAAGCACTTTCGGATAATTCCAACCAATCTTTATCGTTTAAATGTAACCTGTACCTCATCATCTTCCATATCTTCAAAATATTTGGATGAATCGTGTGTATCCCAAAATTCACGCATTTCCTCTTCTGTCCTGAATCTAGAATTTTTTACCATGATTAATATTATCTCTTAAGATATAATTTTCTTTCTCCTTTTTTTAAAACATATTATTGTGGCTTTTTCGCGCCCGCCTCGCGGCGGGCATCATCTACGTTGCACCTCCGGCTGTGCGGCTTCGCACGCACCGCCTTCGGGCAACGTGCTCATGGTTAGCATGTAGTTAGCATGTAAGTAGTAAAGTAGTAAAGTGGTAAAGTAGAAAGTAGTTACACTTCCCTCAGAAGGCGAAAGCCGAGGGCGCCGTAGCGGAAGCGGGGGACGTCGAGGACGCGAAACGCAGACCGGCAGTCCCAGGTGACGTCGTTGCAGCTACCGCCGCGATTGACCCGGTCGGCGCCACTGGAAGGCCCCTTAGGGTTTCTGTCAGGACTATTTGCATAATAATTATCATACCAGTCAGAGCACCATTCCCAGACATTACCCGCCATATCAAAACAACCATAGGGACTTTTTCCTTTTGGGTATATTCCTACTGGACTTGTACGACGTAGCTCCGACTCCCTCGAATTGCACAAATTCTTATCAAAGTCTTCGCCCCAGGGATACTTAAAACCATCAGTTCCACGGGCTGATTTTTCCCATTCCGCTTCCGTAGGCAGACGATACAGATGACCTGTTCTTACACTCAACCAATTGGCATATGCTTCCGCCTCAAACCAACTTATTCCAACCACAGGGAAGTTGAGGCCATTCCATTTTCGGTCATGCCAGTATTCAGGTTCGGAAATCTTGTTTTCTTCTCGCCACCGCCATCCTTCTTCGGACCACATATCTTTCCTAGCCTTATCGTAACCACCGTCATCAATGAATTCTTTAAATTCTTCATTTGTTACCGGGTACTTGCCGATCATGAAATCGTCAAGATAAATTTTGCGTTGGGGTTTTTCATCAGAATATGCATCAGCATCCTCACCACTACCCCGCATGAACTTGCCCTCTTTTACAAGGACCATATCGGGATTATCTACTTTAATACGCAGGTCACCCAGTGCACCAACGATTTCGCCTGCCTCGAAACGCTCATCTATACTGGCATTTGAGTAAATCAATTCATACAGCTTCTCACGTGCAAGAGTCACAACTTTATCATCCCTTTTGGAAGGCGGGAAATCGCGCAGTGCCCTAGAACCGAGCAGCCAGAGATGTCTTTCGATTTTTTCATCTTTTTGTTTTGTGTTTAAAATCGCCTCTACTACGTTGTTACTCCTCTTTCTCATCTCAAGATTCAGGAGACCGGTGTAAAGGAGAATCGTTTCCGCCCACCAAGCATTCTCAAGAAATTTGTTATAGTCAAGATCCATATAAACGATGTGCTTTGCCGCCATAAATTCCTGGAAGGTCAGATGAGTAAACTCTATTTCACCGCCACTAAGCCGGTTAAATAACCCGCAGTTGGGTTCGATTTCGTCAAACAGACGATGTATACGCCTTTTGTACTCATTCGCCTGCTCATCTTCCTTTTGAACGGAAATTTGCTTCAATACATCCAACCCATCACCTACTTCAAAGGTCTTGAGATTCCTTTTCTGCATCTCGAAAGCTAAAAGCATGAGAAACTCCCGAACCTCGTTCACTTTCCCAGGTTCCGCAGGATCGTGGAAACGCCGCCACAATAGATTCTCTACTATGCGGTCGTAGAGGTCAGCTCGCTGTTCCGGAATACGTCCGCCTACCAGGTAGAGCACGCACACCGCGGCTAATAGCAGTGGGTTCTGAGTAAAAACCGATACATGTTCATGAAACACTATATCCGAGATCATATCTTCAGCAGTCATATTTGCAAGTCCGGTGGCTTTGCCTGAGACCGCTCTGAACCATTTCCTTATGAACTCGTTTATCTTTTGATCATCCAGATATTCGATTTCACGTAGGTATTTCCCAAATCGTTCATTCGGTCTACCGGCAATACCATGTGGTCGCCCGGTAATTAGAAAACGGTTCTTTTTGTTTTCGAATTGGAAATCCGCGATGAGTTCGACAAGGTCATCACGAATTTCCTCCGGGATCTCGTCCAGGCCATCGAACATGAACAAGGCCCTGTTACGTTGAAGAAAATTGGATATAACCGCCAAGTTGAGGGGGCATTTGGTTTTTTCGAGGTATGCTTTCAATAGCGGTTCAAAAGTGATTTTCCTTCGGGATTTTTTCATTTCTTCGCGGTAAACGAGCCAGAGGTCTTTAAGAAATACCATCACCGGGAGGTAGTCCTTAAGGGAGCTCTGACACGAGCCCTCGGTTATTGTGTTAGCGAGATGTTTTATCAATGTTGTCTTACCCATACCGGCTTTGCCTCGAAGGAGAATGCAATTTGCCCTACCCAGAAGCGCCTCGATGTCTATTGTTGCGGGCTTTTTTAAATCAGCTTCTTCGCCATGCTCATCTTTCAGTTCCGATCGAGATTCTTTATCACGATCCTTACTTATTCTCTCCATTTCCGCCTTATGAAACGGGTTGGCAGTTTCAAGAGGAATATAGACCTCGAGTAGTTGAACAGGAAGTACTTCTCCTTTTTTCGCCAACTGATCATAAGAAATTGTCGAATAGAATTCTCTTATCCAGTCTTTGTATTTCACCGGGATCTTTTGGGGTGGTTCAATGGATGGTTCTATTGCAGTGCTCTCACCATAAGAGAACTCAAAGGTACTAAGATAGAAGCTTTCCTCCCCCTTCTGCACTTTCCAGCGCTCCCTATCCGGGACGAATTCATTTCTCCTAGCATCCAGAATATAGGGCCAGACCCTCACAGCCACACCTTTTTCCTGGAACTCGACACGAACGAACTGAAAACCTATCCGCCCATTTCTATTATCTGTGTAAGATGCATTAGCACCGAGACAAATATACGAATTTGTGGGGTCTTTGAACACAAATGCCTTATCGGTATGGATATGTCCATGAAGCACCAATCCGCAGTTCTTGAATAATTCAGCATGTGATTTGTCAAAATCTTGCTCATAAAGCCAGTCGAACGGGTGATGCATCAAAACTATTTTGTTTGAAATTGTTGATATTTCAAGAGCATTCATCACCTGGGGATAACCGAGGGTTATATTGAATCTATCCCTATCATTTTCTGAAGCCCAACAACTGTTGAGACCTAAGAACGAGACGTTCTTATCCTCAAAGTTCTTGACCCAAAAGTAATCGTCTTCTGAACTGTAAAGATCAGGATTTAACTCTTGCACAAATCGCCTGAATGGCTTAAATTTGACATTGATATTGCTCTTTATTTCCTCTTCATTTTCAAGTAAGGCATCAGTTAGCTGTTTCTTAACAATATCGTGGAGCGAAAAAAATTCCGATACATTATCTCTATCCACATCGTGATTCCCTGGGACGAAGAGAAAGATTGTTTTTTCTAGTAATACTGATTCAAGGTCGTCAAAGAACTTTTTTGCTTCTTCGTATTCCTTTCCCGAAAACGCAATGTCGCCGGTAACTGCAACGAAATCGAGATCCAAATTATTTTTGTCTACATGCTCCTTTATTTTAGCAAGCATTTTGTTTTTTATATCTTTTCGATATGTTTTGTTTTTGTCGTTTTTGTCCCTTTTAAAATGGATGTCGGACAGATGCAGTATCACAATTTTACTCATAGTACCATCCTGTTTTTATTTTATGCTTATGTTTCTTATATAAAAGTTTCTTTGGTAAGGCTTTCTTTCCGCGAAGCTTGCGCAGCGTTTTTGGTCAAACTTTTTTAAAGTTTAAAAGAAAGGTTTGTAGAAACTAGTTACCCATAGCGTCAAGTTAGTCTTGTGAAGCTATAAATAATGCAGTCTTTTTCCGGGTAGGAAAACTAGCCAATGCCTGAAAAAATGCTCCATAAACCATAAAAGGAAAGATTAATAAGTGTAGTGTGTATACAGCACACTTATGGCCGAGATCATCCGATGAATTTGTCTATTCCCTTCAATCCATTTGAAGTTTAGAGGTGAATATGCGGTTATTTTGCTGATGCTTATCCAAGCCTATCTTGACGGCATGGCTAGTTACTGTTCCTTCAGAAGGCGAAAGCCGAGGTAGTTGTAGCGGGAGTCCGAGCCGCGGTAGAAGCGAAGCGCAGACCGGCAGTCCCCGGTGCTGAAGCGCCAGCAACCGCCACGGACGACCCGGTCGGCGCCATCACCTACCCATGCGCTGCCGTCAGTAGGTGCACCGTCATAGCTGTCATGCCACATATCCTGCACCCATTCCCAGACATTGCCGTGCACGTCATACAGACCCCATGAATTGGGTTTCTTCTGACCTACCGGAGGCGTCTTACCATCCGAGTTATCATCATACCACCCATAATCGCCAAGTTTTGATCTTGAATCCCCAAATGAATATCGTGTGGTAGTGCCAGCTCGCGCTGCATATTCTCATTCTGCCTCAGATGGCAGCCGGTACTTGTCTGTGCCTTCTTTTTCGTTGAGTTTCTTGATGAATTCCTGAACATCGTCCCATGAAACATGTTCAACAGGCAGGTCGTCATCGCCCTTGAAACAGGAAGGATTGTCGCCCATAACTGCTTTCCATTCACGCTGGGTCACAGGATAGGTACCGAGATAAAACGGATTGTTTATCTTCACTTTGTGCACAGGTTTTTCATCATCGCTTTCTTCCGACCCCATGTTAAACTCGCCCGCGGTGACCAGAGTGAACTTCATGCCGATGCTATTATCCTGTTTTGCTATTTTTTCCGGTTCTTCTATCGTGGTATTCACCTTTTCTAGTTCCATATCCAGTACTTCATTAGTCTTCTGGCTCGGTTGCACCGGGCGACCGAGAATGTCTGCGACCACCTTCAATAAGTTATCAAATCCAAGATGATGCAATTTTCCTTCCCAATCTCTGAGATCTGCTGCTTGCATTAACCTGAACGCAAGGGGTATTTTTACATCATCAATCAAAACGGGAATAAGGATGCCCCTTTGCTTACCTTCGGATGCTTCTATTTTTACCCACTTTGATGATACTGAGGTACGAGACCACAAAACAATTACACATTTCGCGGCGTCTAATGCCTCCTCAATAACAGTATCAAATGTCTCCCCCGGGAGAATGCTACGATCCCACCAAACAGAAAAACCTTGCTGTTTTAGAGCTTCTGCTATATCTTTTGCTTTGCCTCTATCCTCACTACTATAGCTAATGAATATGTCGCTCATTTTGATTTATCCTGATTAGATGTGAGTCTACTCATAGCATAGCCTCCAGCACCTCCACCTCATGGTCCCGTCGGTGATACCCCATCTGTTTGATCATCTTTATGGCGATAGCCAGGTGCTCCCGCGCCTTATCCCTCTCCCCCATGGCCAGGTACAGCCGTGCATATTCCAGATGGCAATCTGCCTGATACAGCCCCATCTCACCGCGTTCTGCAATGGTCATGGCTTCTTCAATATCATGCTGCGCCCTGTCGAATTCACCTTGCACTCTGTACAGCTCTGCCCTGGCAAGCAGGCCAAGGGGTAAGAAATACTGCTGTCCTGCCTGCCGCAACCTGTCCACCGCCTGGTTCAGGTGCTCTGCAGCCTGAGTGAAATCCTGACTGCCCTCTTGTAGGGCCTGGAGAAGATGTGCTCTTCCAAGGGAGAGATGGTCGAGGGCAATGTCAAGAAGGGAATCTGATGGATGACGTGTTTGGATCAGCCATTCTGCCCGGCTCAGCACTTCCTGATACTTCCCCTGGCTCAGCAGCAGATCACCGTACTGAAATCCCCGTAATGAATACAGGAGGGGATACTCAAGCGGATCCTCTTTTTGCATCTCATCTGCCTTACGGAACAGAGATTCGGCTTCGGACTGGCGGCCGGCATGGTGCAGGGCATCTGCCAGAGTCGTCTTATTGACCATTCGCCGAAACGCATCGCCACTGCGGTCGGCAAGGTCAACGCTCTGGTTTGCATACACTAAGGCAAGGGCAATGTTGCCAATGGTCAGGTAAAGTTCGCTGAGGTTGCCCGCAACAATGGCAGCATTTCCACATCTATTTTGTGCAATCCTAGCCTCTAACCCGGCTTGCATGGGCTGAGCTGCCTCTTTCAGACGGCCAAGCGCCCGAAGATCATAGCCAGCCTCGTTCAGGACATAGGCTTTAGCAGCTTCTGTAAGCTCGGCCACGGGCTTGTCCCAGAATGAATAAAAGAACCAGGAGATTGCAGCTAGATCAGCACCAATTGCTCCTAGCTTGCTAATATCGAAAGCCTCATCGCTTCTTCGAATTCTATGCCAGTACACCTCTTCCATCGCATCCTGGTAACGGCCTGCCTGGCAGCCGTGAGCCACAGCAGCATAGAGTGGACTCATCTCTTCGATGGTATCGGGATAATGTTTTGCCTGATTCTTAAAGTACTCGTATAATCTGTTGTGAGCCTCTTTCCATGCTTCAGTGTTATTCTGCTTGAGTTCATCACCAAAATGTTCCCGTATGAGCGGGTGGCAATCCAGGGTATCTGGCATGGCAGGATCATCCTTTGCCAGAAGACCTGCCTTTATCAGGTTATTGAGTGCAAACTGCCAGTCCTCATGTGACAAATCCTTCAGCTTTGTGGTCAGCCCTTTAATGGGTGGCGTGGCTCTCAGCACCTCAATGGCGCCACCCTCGGCTGGTCTGTCGAAAAGCCCCATGATACGTAAAATATCCAGTTCGGGTTGGTCTTTGAGCCATACTTCGTAGGACTCCATGACCCGTCTGGCATGACCGCCATACTTTTTCTCTTTTGTCAACTTTGCAATCCGATCACGTTTTCGAACATTGCCATTATACACAATGGCAAGGTAGGTGCCCAGCAGCATCAGGGCAAGGGCATGACCATCGAAATCACGAACCGCTTGCTTGAGCTCATCATCTGTTCCTTTTACGCCCAGATACTTGAGAAGGTTCATACCGGCTTCATCAGAGAGATCTTCAAGATGTTTGTTCGTAACAGTTGTGCCACTGAAATCTTTGAGATCATCCACATCCAGCCGGGTGGTAATGACACAGAGCCCGGGGTTGTAGTTTGCCAACTCCCGGACTAGAGATTGCAGACCAGGATCCTTGATACGGCCTTCCTTTTCACTGAAAGGATGCTGCAGCGGCTCCAGACCGTCCAAAATGAGCAGCGTCTTCTGGTTCCTCACAAATTCTGCCAGTCGCTCACCCTTTTCCCAGGGTGATCCTGCGTCTGGTTCTAAATCGCCGAACCACTTCAATGCAGATGCAATGAACTGGTCAGCAGAAGCCTGTTTGCCTTCTGCTGCTCCCTGACTGTAAAAGGTCCAGCCGAATACTCGTTCAGCACCGCGAAAGTTTTGCTGACGCATTTTGCTCAGCCAGGTGTTGACCAGGGCAGTCTTGCCCACACCGCCCCATGCAACAAAACAAATAATATTTGTCCCGCTATTGTCCCAGACTTCATCAAGCATTTTCAATTCTTTGTCACGGCCAAAGAATTTGGGATTGGTGGAGGGTAGTTTGGCAAGGGAGATTTTATCTGGACCTAATGGTACGTACCCTTCCTTTTTGGGCATCTCCATGGTAGGCCCAATGATGTCAGCAATCTCATCAGCAATCGCTGCTAGGTCGGTTTCAACCTGGAATTCACTCCCACCCAGAATGGGTCTACCATCTTTTGGCCGAAGATTCATTCGAGTAAGCCATTTAACATGTTTCCAAGCACAGGGTTTGATGATAACAGGATAGATATGAAGCCCTTCCTTATCCCTGCGCTCCAGCAGGGCAGGTATCTCTTTACTAAGGATGAATTTAGAGGTGAGAAAATCGGCGGAGACCAGTAGAACAGCCACGCTGGCTCTGGCAATGGCTTCTTCGATTTTCTGGTACCAGTTTCCACCAGCACCGATGCGGCGGTCGTCCCATAGATCGAGAATACCCTCCTGGTGCAGTACACCCAGATGAGGCACCAGGCGGTCTTTCCAGGCTTCATCCTTGTGACTGTAGCTGATGAAAACAGTGGGTTTGGTCATAGCATGGCTTCCCATATATGGGCCTCCGATTTATTAATAGTATAAAATAAAAATTTGGAATTATATATTTATATGGATTCATTCTATTATTTTGACGCTACTCCAATCAAAGTCATGATAAAACGAGAACATGAACAATAAACAAAGATCTTTTTTTGTGAGACTGTGATAAGGTCTTTATATCAACATCATGGCGAAGAATAGTCTGGAAACAATATTCATCGTCCTAAAGATAGCATAATATACGATAATGGGATATGCAGATGCGAAAGAGGCACCCCACTACTTTGGTGTGGGTGCTAAAATCGGAAAGTTAGGATTTCGATCAAACTAATTTGATGGTTACAAATCCCAGCATTCATGCAAGGCGTAACAGGAACTGTAATCCAATTCTTACTGCTCGTTTCACTGAGTGTTAAATGCGCCTTCAGGAAGTTATGCAAGAATTTAAAGCAGGATATTGCTTTTTCGCCCCAGCTTAAAAGTCTTGGGATTCTTTTGCTGCGCCTTCTCATGTAATTGCACAAGTCCCTTATCTGCGAATTCAGACATTCAATCAAAGCGGTGGTTATTTTCTTCCCAAGCCCAAGAGAAGCCATTTTATCTTCAACCGACTGCTTAGACTGCCCGAAGAGTGCATAAGTTACAAAACCTTCCGTTTTTGTGTATTGTGACTTATTTATAACGCCCGTCAGTGGCTTTTTCCCACCATCGGCGAGATATTTCTCAATGAATTTCTCATAGCCTTTGTAAGCATCAATCAATACCAATTCTGTCTTCCCTTTGTACTTCTTCAACTTTTTAAACACTTTCTCCAGCGTATCATCATCCCTCTTCCCCGTAACAAAGTCAATCAAATACTTATTCTCAGCGTCGTATGCAAGCCATCCGTAGAACTCCCTATTCCCCTGTATCTTTATGTATATCTCATCTATCTCGATTATTTTTGGAATATAATCGCTTGGAGCCACTATTAACGCCTCATATTTCTTAAAACGAGTGATAACTTCCTCTAACAAATTCCTGATGCTTCTTTCTGTCACGTGAACTAGCGGTGGCATATTGCTTATTGGATATCCCGTGAGGAATAAATACACAATTGTAAGAATCGTTTCCCGCGACATCTTCTTCTGATAGAAAATGGTTTCCTTCTTCATATTAAAAGTCCTACCGCAAGCCTTACATTTCTTCCTTTTGGGATGAGAGCCGTTATGTTGTACGCCATGACTTATGATGTCTTCACTACTGCAGTATGGGCATCTTCTTAATTCCCCTGTATCCCCTGCGATTCTTATTGTCTTTTTGTTCATTTTTTCATCATATTCCCAATAAGAATCGTGTGCAAAGCAAATAAACTATTTTCACCCACACTTATCTACTGGGGTGCCATTTCCCTGGACTTAGCAATTTCTATCACTTTATTAGCGAGTTTAGAGTCGAGAGCAAAAAGATGTGCCTTTCTCTTGATATCAACTTCAAAATGTGCTTCGGGCATCTCAGTCCAGTATTCGCCCGGGTCATAAGTATCAAAGAACGTTACAAGTTCATCAAGGGGACCTAAAACGCGGCAAGTTTTTAGATTCACTTTTTGTCATATTATCGCCTCTCCTTTCTTGCCATCTCTCTGGCACTCAACGTCTCTAAGCCATATTATTCCGTCAATCTTCATTTATCCCTCGGTTTTAACAATTTTTGAAAATACATCTGAACTATTTCTGACATTCCGAACTTGCTGGTCCAGGATATCCTATTGTATTCTCTATATTTATCAGTCATAAGTATCATCATTCCTCAAATAATTCTTCATCTCTCGCCAAGCTATTACGTATTGATAATTCAGCACGTTCAGATAGTGAAAGGTAGAATCGCTGTGTGGGTGAACCCACAGGAAACTTCTGTAAAAAGTCTTTGGCTTGATCGCGAAGCTTTTCGTCTTGTGGCATTGGCTGTCCAGATATACCTGTTCTCACCCCTAAAATAGCCGATGAGAAAAGGTTACTGGTTTCAGTACGATAACAATCTTCACTTACCCTGTATGATTTTTCCAGCAATCTCGAAACGAATTCAGAATACGAAAAAACAAATCCTGAAGGCGCATCTTTAAGGAGCAATCATACACCCTGTATTTTCTTGACGTCATCCGATTCAATCCACTCATCCAAAACCTCAAAGCATACGGAAGAGAAACCGTCAGATAGCTCAGCAAAAAGTTTCGGAAGCCAAAAATAATCAATTGCTGTTGGATTCAATGCCCTGTCTCTAACCCTTCTAAGGATATCTTTATAATTGAGACTAGACGAAATATCTTTTAATCCTTGGTGAAAACCAAGATATGGAAGTGGTTGGAACTTTCCACCTGAACTCTTTTCCCATTTTTCAGCAATATTCAACCTCTCAAGCAAAAAATCTACAACTGCTTCCGGTATTCGAGAACTGCAATATCCCAAGAATTCATAAAGGGGATACAAATGATCATCAAGCTCCCTTATTCGGGTTAACTTGAAAAGAATCGTTTTTAGATCACTGTCGTTTAGTTCCTCTGGTGGGATGCCATATACGGAATTAAAAATATTACATAAGGTATCAGCTAATTTTTCATCCTCTTCAATATCAATGCTCAACGCTAATTGGATGGCTTTATCTCGTTTAGCATCAGGAAATCTACATAACGCTTTTATCGCTTGACGTTTTACACTCCTGTCTGGATATGTGAGTAGTGTTTTAATAATGCTTATTTCATCGGTCTCTATGGATGAGTCCCCGCCTTTCGGAGCATAACCCTGTGCTATTGAAGAACAAAGTGATTTATTCTTAGTTTCCACCGCTAATTTAGTTAGCTCAATAGCCTTAGTTGGACTTTTTTCCTGTATCCCCACTAATAATGAACTTATATAAATCGCTAAAGGAGAGGATGAATGGGGTATAATATGTTTGCAAATTTCAATAGATAGTTTACAGTCAGTGGTACTGAGTGAGTGTAGAAAATCACCGGGTTGCGCTTGAATGCCGCAGTTTTGGAAATGGCTCAGGATTTTATTTAGGTAATCGAACACTTTCCATCCCTCATTAAAGCGGTCTAAGAACTCACTGACTGTTTGCTTCATTTCTTCCTTAACTCGCTTTCGGTGCTGATTATGGTCTTCACCATTCCAATCACTATCATGATGATACCCTATGGCCCGATTAATTCGCAAATTAAAAGAATCTGGAATAGTCTTTATAATCGAATCCGCTTTTTCTGCTATGACTTTCGGACTGCTTCGTTTAGCATGCCATTGGAGATCTGAAGCAACTTCTATATGTACAAT
>QBUN01000122.1 GCA_013180565.1 Candidatus Methanophaga sp. GoMg3.2
GACTTAATAACAAGCCAAGCAGAAATACCAGCGTACCCGGCACGAATAGGAATGGCACGGGCTTATAGAGCATCATGAACCGTAAATGACGCCAGCCATCGCTAAACGAGTGAAGTTTAGAAGGTGCGCTTCTTGGATAATATATTATAGTAACCTCTTTGATCCTCATATTTTTACGCGCCGCCTCCACAATCATCTCCGATGCAAACTCCATCCCACCGGTTTTCAAACCCATCTTCTCATATGCCGTCTTGGTGAACGAACGCATCCCGCAATGTGTATCAGAAATTTTAATTTTGAATAGCCAATTCAGAATCGCAGTTAAAAGCGGATTGCCAATATACTGATGTAGCTTTGGCATCGCACCTTTTTCGATTTTGCCTCCCAATCGGTCACCCATGACAAAGTCAGCTTCACCATTTATCAGAGGCTCTAAAAATTGGGTAGTGTCCTAATTAATAGTTGATGCGGTCTTGAACATCAACAATTCCTTCCAGGTCCAAATATGATCCGTGATGCCTTCAGCCAGGCATGGTGTTCTCTCGATGTTCTTCTCACCTTTCTCAGTTTTTATCGTCAAGGCCGAATTAATCCTGATCAGGTTGTTATAACACTGGTACACGTCTAAATGGTTGTCCAACATCACCGTGCACTTAGAAAAGCACAAACTTTTCCTGACCAGTCTCGAAATGCCATGTCTCAACGTTAGATTATATCTCTCCACGTAGCTCGTATCTATGCCATCTACTTCACCGAAAATGATTGTCCTGGTTTTACCAACTACTCTGCCCTCTTCCCTTTTTTTGATGAGTTGGCCGTAATTGATCGTCTCCACATCGAAGTTCTTAATGATAGCTTTGGTATACTGATCGTTACCGTCACTAAAGAAAGTAGCCTTCTCATCCTTTGTTGGTATCTTACCCCGTTTTCTTACAGTTTCCATTAGTTTATCTGCTGTGTCTTGTACTCTTTTACCAGTACTATGTGCTAAGTGAAGCTTTGTTTCTGCTGTCTTCGCTATGTATACCAGCAATCGCCATGTCTATCTGCGTCAACATCTCCCTCGTTAACTTTCTTTTGTTTTTTTTACGAATGACCACAGCTCATCTACCTGGACTTTAGTAAGACCGACATTCTTTATCAAAAAGTCAGTCATATCCCTTGCATGCCTTGCCAAGTCCTCTATGACATCAGATACAGTGTCACGATGGATCTCCATTATGCGTTCAATAGCCCTTATTCCATTTTTCTCTACCAGCAATTTACATATCATGATTATCTGATCTTCTGATAACTTGCGATTGTAGAAGACCGTGTTTTTAGTTTCTACAAAGACGCTATCACAGGTCTTACATTTAAATCGCTGCTTGCCGTTTTTGTCGCGTCCATATCTCACTATATTGCCCACATCCCTTTTGCCGTAATCCAGGCAATTTGGATTAGAGCAAAACTCTTTTTTAGGATCTGCCCCTAATTTCTTATTTGGCATAAATATAGGTAGCTGATCTACCAATATATATCAACTACATTACAGGACACTACCGATGAAAGGGGCTTGAAACCAAAAGATATACAGGATTTTAAGGATTTGCAGATGTTGCCGTATTTGACAAAAGAGATTGTACAAAATAACCTCCCTGATTTAGTAGCCCAAAATTATCGCCCGTCAAAATTGCAATATGCGACCACAGGAGGTTCCACAGGCATCCCGCTGGGGTTCTATCGTGAAAAAGGCATATCGGATGCGAAGGAGTGGTCATTTATGACCACGCAATGGAATAGAGTGGGATATCAATTTGGGGCTAAATGCATTGTTTTGCGAGGCAAGGTTGTTGAATCCGCCAGCAAAGGCAAATTCTGGGAATATGATCCAGTTAATAAGGATCTAATTTTATCTGCTTACCACTTAACAGAGGAAAATATGCCAAAGTATATCCAGAAAATCAGAGATTTTAAGCCAGATTTTATTCGTGCTTATCCTTCTACGATTACGATTATGGCAAGATTTATGAAGGAAAACGATATCGCGCCTTTTCCCTGTGTTAAAGCACTATTATGTGGCTCGGAAAATTTATATCCTCCCCAACGAGAATTATTAGAGGCGATATTTCAATGTCGGGTGTATAGCTGGTATGGGCATGGTGAACGAGCAGTTTTAGCCGGTGAATGTGAGTATAGTAATTTTTATCACATCTTTCCTGAATATGGACTTGTGGAATTAATTGGAGAGAATGGAAAATCTGTAACAAAAGAGGAGGCAATGGGGGAGATCGTTGCAACAGGACTTAATAATTATGTATTCCCTTTTATCAGATACAAAACGATGGATCTGGGCATTCACACAAGTAAAAAATGTGAGTGTGGAAGAGAATATCCGCTATTAAAGAGGGTTGAAGGAAGGATGCAAGAATTAATAGTTGCTAAAGATAAAAGATTAGTAACACTGACGGCATTAATATTTGCTCAACACTTTAAAGCTCATTCAAAAATTAAAGAAATGCAACTCGTTCAAGAGGAGGAGGGTAGAGTTCTTGTGAGGATAGTGAAGACTAATGAGTATTCAGTCAAAGACGAACAAGAAATCCGTCAAAAAATGCAAAAAAATGTTGATAATCAATTGGATATAACTTTTAATTATGTAGACGAGATCCCAAGAACTGCAAGAGGAAAGTACAGGTTTTTGATACAGAAATTGCCAATTGAGTTGGGTGATACAGAGTAACAATACAAGGGTGCCGTAAACATGAGTAAAATGAGTAAGAAACAAATGATATCATTAATAGGTCCATATCCTCCCCCTTATGGTGGTATTTCTGTGCATATCCAGAGGATGGCTGCAAACTTGAAAACAAAAGGCATTGAAT
>QBUN01000121.1 GCA_013180565.1 Candidatus Methanophaga sp. GoMg3.2
CTTGGTGTATTCCCTGTTTGCTCCCAGTCCGTACTCCTTGGTTACGTATCCACGGTCGAACGGTAGGTCACGATCTGAGAACGCCACCTTCCACAATGGTGACAGCACCCATGCATCGTGATTCGCACAGTGTGCTCCCGCTACCAGACCGCCGTACGCACTCTGATGCCCGACGTTCATCGCGTAGTTCGGATAGTTCACGCCTCTCATCTCGAATGGCATTCCCTCATCGCTCTGGTATGAATACGAACCACATGCTGTACACTGGTCTTGCAGATCGTATCCGAAGAATCCTAGTCTGCCTTTACGCTCGTAGTGTCCCAGCATAGACAGTGACCACGCACTCAGCGTTGGCTGTGCAAGTCCTGTTGCACATGCAACTGCACTACCACATCCCGCTGCTGCACAGCATGCCCTAACCGATCCACCGAAGTGCGACTCCGCAACTGTCGGGTACGCTTCGTATTGCGTCAGGCAGTAATCGTTCTCTGCTCTTATTATCTCTTCCAGGATGTCCATGTTGAGCTTGTCGCCCTTTATCGACGCCATCTGACCGTCTGCGTAGTCCAGTCCTATCTCGCAGCCCTTGTAGCAGAAGTCCTCCAGGATATTGTCCGTGTAGGTCGCAGATGCGTACTGCGTGAATCCTACACCGCCAGACATGTACGTTCCGAACCACAACTGGTCGTAAACCATAGCAGCAACTGCGATGCTCTCTAATTCATTCCTTATCGGGTCGTTCGGGAACAATGCGGGTGATCTCACACTGTCTGCATTTATACCTAATGGCATTCCACCTGGCTCGTTATGTGCCCTTGCTCTCTTTACTGGCATGTAGTTTGACAACTGAACCACTGCGGCGTGCTTCGCATAGTATGCGAATTCACCCGTAACTGATTCCCCTGCGCACAACTTGTATGCACTTATCATTGTCATTCCGACCTGCATACCTACCCATCTGAACATCGTTCCACCATCGGTCATCCTCCCTACGACTGTAGGCATCCACAGTACCTGCCAGATCTTCTTACCAATTGCATCTTTCAACTGGTCTGCCTGCTCGCCTGGTTTCTCCCAGCCTGCTGCGAACTCCTTGTTGATGTCTAACAGGAACCTCCTGTCTACAGCATCTGCAAGGTCGTCATCACCGGTGAATATCTTCGCGTAACTGTCATTTACGAGCATTGGCTTCGTCTCTACCATGTGCTCCTGAATGACCGCACCACCAGGTAATGCGTGGTTCAAAACTTCCATGTAGTGGCTTATTGTATCGGGCGTAACTTCCTTACCCAATCTCGCCTCTAACAGGCCGTGCGCATCGTCTAGACCTAAGACGACACCTCTCTTCATGTCGTCCCAGCACTGCTGCATTGCTGCATTGTTTATCCAGTGCAGATCGTCCGCGTTCACCATGATGTCCGTGTGGTTCATCATGTAAGGCATCAAGAATCTCTGCCCTTGTGGCATCCCTACATCAGGATTGTACGCTGGCGTACCAGATACCCGGCTATCTACAATCTTCTTCGCTTCGGCTATGAACTCTCGCTTCCTCATCCCTCCTTTCTGCGCTATACCGCCATACACGTAGAACTTTGTATTGACTCCCTCTGGCTTCTCATCGAACTTGTCTGACATCGCCTTCATGAAACTATGCTGTATATCATTATATGGCATTTTATAATACTCCTCCTCTTGGTACGAATAACTTCAGGTTCTTCACGCCTATGTCCTTCTTTCCACCTTTTATCTCTGATATATTCTTCCAGGGCTGGAATCCACCGACCGTTCTCTTCCAGTGTATCTCTGCACATACATCCATTGACTCCGGATCATCTTCCTCTTGCCATACTCCGCCTTGCGCGTTCCTGTACATGCACGTCCTCTTCAGTAGGTCTGCTTCTGACAGTGGCTTGCCCATTACTACCTCTTTGTCCATCGCACCGCCGATCATGTCCTTCACGTAAGTAACCTCTTTTGTGCGCTCATCTACTGACCATCTCCGCAGAGCATCGAACATCATACCGTCCGCATCCAGTCGAACCGCATGTCCATGCACTGTCCTTCCTCTCAGTCCGGTCCTTGCTGTATCGAAGAGCTCACTATCGAGTGTTTCCTTGGCTATCTTCTCTACGTCTCTCTCTCTCGCTTCTATGATAACTCTCCCTGATAGCACTCCTGGGTCTATACCTCTATACCTGTTAAACGCAGACTGTGCACGTAGATAAGGCGTTATCGGTGAGAAGAACATCGAATCGGTGTATTGCACGTATCTTATTCGGTCACCTGCTTTTGCGCCTTCTGTTGGCTCTACCATCTGACGAACTGCGCAATCCGGCTCTTCCATCTCTTCCAGAGGTGGATGAATACTCTTGTACTCTTCCCCTGGAGCACGGTGTGCAAGTAATCTCACAATGTCCTCTTCCGCTATGTCTCTCAGCTTCTCTAACTTGACGTCTGGGTTCATGTATTTTCTTCGTGTATCAGCTATATGTGTTTTTCCTTGACAATATTGTGGCATTTTTTTTTCTTTCCTCCTTATTATACGGCTCCTGCAACCGCTTTCATCGGCTCCGCAAACTCCGGTATCGCTCCCAGTACCTCTCCATACAGCGCAGATGTCCTCGCCGGTGAGAAATACATCGTGTCCGCATCTAAGCACATAGCAGCGCAGAAGCATGGTATGAACTGACCTTTCGGATGCCTCGTAACGATGTGGTTCCCGTAGAACACTCCTGGTCCTCCGCCACCGTAGATCGAATGCGAGAAGAACGAACTCGATACAGAAGCACCTTGTGCCATTCCATTATCCACTCCAGGCATACCGGTCTCATGCTCCAGCAGCACGTTGTAATACATGATAC
>QBUN01000120.1 GCA_013180565.1 Candidatus Methanophaga sp. GoMg3.2
TTTATTTGATAATTTAAGGAAATAGTTTTCTGCGTAAATCTGCGTCCTAAATTAAATAGGTGGACGTTATACTTTATATACAATCAAAAATGATTGAAGAATCAATAAATAAACAAGCCGCAGTGCCAGAAAGCAGCATCTATCTGTGTGCTCCGGTAAATGCCCTGGTTGAGGGTATATCTGAGGAGAATATTCCGTTTGCCGAGATAAAAAAGCACGGCGATTTCGGCCTGGGCACGTTTAACGATTTAGACGGTGAAATGGTCATGCTTGACGGAAATGTTTACCAGATTACATCCGATGGGAAAGTCGTTGCAATCGGCGATGATGTCTTAACGCCTTTTGCCTGCGTCACGTTCTACAAGCCTCTGAGCCATGATGAGATTACGTCAGAAATGAATTACGATGATTTTATTGCTTTCATCAACAGCCTTCTTCCCTCACCTAATATATTTTACGCAATCAGGATTGATGGCTGGTTTTCGCACGTCAAAGCCCGCTCTGTTCCCAAGCAGGAAAATTATCGGCCCCTGGCGGAAGCAACCAAGGAGCAGTCCATATTTAGCTTCTCGGATGTGGAAGGAACGGTTGCCGGATTTTTCACGCCGGCGTTTGTGCCATCCGTGAGCGTTCCAGGGTTCCATTTGCATTTCCTCTCTTCCGATCGGAACCACGGAGGTCATGTGCTGGAATGCCGGCCGCGAAAGGTGCGCATTGGCGTCCAGTTTATCAGCAAGCTCGAGCTTTCACTGCCGATGAGCCTCGATTATTTAACCGAGGATTTCAAACGCGATGTTAAACAGGACCTGGACAAGGCGGAAAAGTGAACTCCACGTGTTTGTTTAGCTAACCACAAGATTACACAGATTTTCACTAGAAACTTTCTCTTAAAAAGAAAAGCTTTAGAGCATGGGGATACAAGGTTCTTATTTTATTTTCTTTATATCCTGTGCTGCGTTCATTCACACTCTTTTAGAATTTTGTAGTTCTACTGCAAGTTGATGAGTCTCGCCAAAATCTTGTTCTGGTTCGACATGGATGTTAATGACAGAAGAGATAGTATTTTTTCGTGCTTTTTCCAGTGCGCCTTCTATTTCTGACGTTCTGCTAACTTCGATACCGTTTAAACCGTAGGCCTCGGCGATTTTTGAAAAGTCAGGAATTTCACCAAGATAGACAGACGAGTATCTACCATACACCTCTTTTTGCCATTGCCTGACCATACCTAAATAATGATTATTACAGATGACAGTAATCACCTTAAGGTTTTCCACTGCAAGAACGGCTAACTCTTCAAGGGTCATTTGAAACGAGCCATCACCATCAATATTGATTACTTCTGATTCGGGTTTCGCAACCTTAGCACCTATTGATGCTGGCAATCCAAAACCCATTGTTCCTTCTCCACCACTTGTAATAAATGTTCTCGGGTATTTTCGCGGTATGAACCTTTGAGCCATCATCTGGTGACATCCAACACCTGTTACAATGATGTCTTCATCTTCGACAAACTTCCTTAGCTCGTAAAACACCCTTCTGTAATCTATAGGATATGTATCGTAATCCAATTTCTCACTATATCCCTCTCTCAATTCTTTTAATTGCTTTATCCAGTTGAACTCAGTATTTTTTGAAAGCTTCAATTCAATTGTTTTTAGTAATTCCGATAGAACAAGTCTTGCGTCACCCACAATAGCCAAATCGGCTTTTTTATTCCTGTTTATTTCCGTGGGGTCTACATCAATGTGTATCACCATAGCTCCTTTTGCAAACTCTTCGGGGTCTTTAGCGGTTCTATTAGAAAAGCGGCAACCGACAGCTAATAAAAGGTCTGCATTTTCTATCGCATAGTTTGCTATTTCTGTTCCATACATGCCTACCATTCCAAGCGATAAAGGATGATTATCTGGAAATGCACTTGAGCCCATTAGAGTATTTGCAACAGGGATTTTCAAGTGGTCTGCTAAACTCGCCACTTCCCCGCTTGCATTAGCCCACAGAACACCTCCGCCAACTAACATAACAGGTCTCTCTGCCTGTAATAAAAGAGAAGCAGCGTTTTTTAATTCCTCGCGTTGCCCGGCAAATCTTGGTTCAGACATCGGAACTTTTTTTGGCAATCTTTCAGTACATTTCCCTTCTTGTGCATCCTTTGTCAGATCAATATAAACAGGACCGGGTCTCCCATCTGTGGCTAATCTAAATGCTTCATTGAATACAGGAAATATTTCGTTGGCATGTGTAATCTGAAAATCTTTCTTGCAGGTATGTAATGCTATATCTACCATATCCGCTTCTTGAAATGCTTCGTGTCCAATTAATTTAAATGGAACCTGTCCTGCCATAGCTATGATGGGAGATGAATCCATGAACGCGGTTAACATACCAGTTACTAAATTACTGGCACCAGGACCAGAGGTGGCAATACAAACCCCTGGATTTCCCGTTGCTCTTGCGAAACCATCTGCGGCATGAGCTGCTCCTTGCTCATGCCTGACAAGAATGTTTCTTATTTCTTCTGGATGCTCCAACAAAGCATCAAATGCAGGACCGATACCTACACCAGGTATACCAAACGTATGCGTTATTTTGTGTTTAATCAATGTCTTAACAATTGCTTCCGCGCCATTTTCCTCATCATTCATTTTTTCCTTTCACCTCTCCATTCATTTTTTTACATTTCAAATAATATTTTTTTTGTATAGTTACATAAAAAACCACGAGATTTTACAAGAATAAAACAACACTTTTTCTTTTTTACAAAAAGTTTTTTTAGCCAGTGCTAAAAGAAAAACACAAATGTTCTTTTGGTAAAGCTTTTCTTTTTAAGAAAAGGTT
>QBUN01000119.1 GCA_013180565.1 Candidatus Methanophaga sp. GoMg3.2
GTTTCCCTATAATACTTCACCAATTGCTGTATTCTTCTCCTAGAGACACCATATATCGTTGCAACCACCTCTGTGCTTTCACCTTTGTTTATTACCTGCTTAACTGCCCTTTTGATCTTTTTGTCTGTTAGCTTCACCATAAGTTGAGGTGAAGCTTCTCGACGAAATAATTTCGGGACTCTACAGCAGAATTTAACTCACGACTTCCATAACCTTTTTCGCTATAATTATTAGAAACACGAAAAGGATAAAGAATATAGCTGGCTTTAGCCCTTTCCTTATCTCGGGATTTATAAAACTACCTGCAACCTCCATAATCACCAAGAGCCCAATGAGCAATAGCGTAAGATAGATTTCAATGCTCTTTATCAGCGAGAAAGAAACAATAGCCCAAAAGGAGATAATAAGAATTATTGCATCGTCTACATCCATTTATCAATCCCCCCTATTTTCCTCACGGTGATTTCCACAAGCTCGTGCTCAATTTCAATTTTAAAACGCTCTACCACTACCACTTCCTGTATGCTTTTAGCAATTGAAAGGATGATCGAGCTGCAAATGGGGCACGCAACCTGTTCGCATGTCTGCGAGCATATCTCTGTCTTCACGCCACCCACGAGCACCCTGATTTCTGCCCCTCTTTCTTCTACTACTACGCTCGTTGCGAGACCAAGCGATTTCAAAACCGCGGCGGCACTTTCAACTGCGTGTAACCCGGCATTTGTAAAATCAGTTTCAGAATACTGTTCATACATCTTCATCAGGTCTTTTCCAATGGGTGCTAAGAACAAGCCCATTTCCTTCTCCCTACCGACATCAGTGATGAAAAGCGAGTTTTCATCCAGTTTAGCGAGGTCAAGGTCAAAATTATCATGTAGGGGTATAAATATCCCGCCTTCAGGCAGATTGTCATAAGCAGGGATATAAACTGCGTTGCTCTTCAGTTCTAACGAATTAATGAGGCTCTTAGATAGCTGAAAGTAAGGCAAAACCATTGCGTTAAAGGCATCGGTCTTGATGTATTCTGAGGTTGAAAAGGTAAGGACAATAACACCTAAAAATATACCGCCTATTCCGACATTTATCACGCTCTGATCAGCGTCCATAGCACCTTTGAATGCAAATACCGCACCCATTGCTATCAACACACCTCCGGCGATGTACTTGCCTTTCTTCATTGTTATAGGTAGTAATAATATTTGCATTTAATTAGTCAAAATTCAGGGGATATTGAGTAATTTCACTGTTAGTCTTATATAGCATATATCTACTACCATATAATAGTATGTATATAGGAATGCGAAAGATAGTTGTTCTGACCATATTCCTCCTGTTGTTGCTGCTCATTTCGCCGATTGCTGGTGCTAGACATGAAGCTTATTCAGTGGCACCTTCAAGCGATGAAGGTATCTATTCTTTCTTCTCAGACGTCATCAAGGATACGGGAATCTGCTTGGATAATTTTGTTGACGAAAGTCCAGATGCAGATACTCGTGCATCACGACTCGAATCTGTGGTCAAACTAGCAGTAGAAGAAAGCAGGTACTATGCTGTTAGAGGATTTGAAAGTAATGTATCGCGGGTGGTGCAGCCATTTAGCGCTCCATCAGACGGTGTGAAACAACTAACCACATATCAATTGGTTTTCCTAACGAACTATGAAATACTAAAGAACGAAAGTGATTATTCCGCTTATGTGGAAGCGCGAACGGCAATTGTAAAAATGAGGGCTGGAGCAGATGCGGTAAATAGCTCTTTAGACAGAATTGAGCTAATAGAACTATGGAATGAAACGTCAACACTCATTTTTAACGTATCCTATTTGAGCGAAAGACTAATTGACGTCTATTCGCTTATAGACCATTACGAACGGTTACTAGAGCAGTATGAAATAGAAGCTCATGCATTTGAGGAAGACATACTCGTGGTTGTTGTCTCAGACGAGCACCCGCTACTATATGAAGAGATAACGATACATGTGTATGCAAAGAATATCTCCACTATTTCGCTGTTTATTGACAACGAAGCCCATAGTCTAAAAAATCTAACTGGCGACCTGCAGAAGAAACACCACTTCGAAAAGCCCGGTGAACATGATATTTATGCAGAAGGAAGAACAGTTGATGGCGAAAACATAAAATCTAACATCGTAAAAGTTCACGTGACTAAAATACCTACTTTCATTGTCCTTTCGTCTCTATATTCGGCTTTGTTGAACGAGAGCGTAAAAATAAACGGTCTTATTGTCGATTATTATGACAAGCCTCTGCACGCGGTAAATGTGACTGTTGAAGCGGGCGAGGAAGACACTAACGTAATCACCGACAGGAGAGGTCGTTTCGCGTTCTATGGCACAAGAAGTTCAGAAGGGTACCTGAATGTCTCTGCTTTATACCCCGGAAACGGCACTTATAAGAGCAGCAGTGCAAACAGTTCCATCTTCTTCTCACGGTTTCCGCTAGCTCTTCTAATTGAAGCGGGCAATATGGAGGTCACCGTTAACGAAACAGTAAATTTCTCGGGTTCTGTTTCTGGCATAAGCACAACCTATACTATCCCGCTCTCCATATTTGTTAACGACCGGGGCGAGGGGACAATTACCGCAGAGAAGGATTTTGAGTTCTCTTTGTCCTTTTCTCAATCCGGGACATATGATGTCTATACCCTTTTCCCTGGTGATTTCTTGTTTAAGGATGCGAAGTCAAACGAGGTGACGATTACGGTTACTGAAAAACTTTTCTTTCAAAAAGAAAGCTTTACCAAAGAAATATTAACCACTTATCGAGAAATTGACATCTTATTTTATTTATTACTTCTTCATACAGCTCCAATGTGCTCGTG